>CAYZHL010000056.1:10920-12077 GCA_964478095.1 uncultured Clostridia bacterium
CTTCGCGGCCCTACAATCATCGCAGGCGACTTCAATGCGGTTCCGCTGCTCTCAACTGAGACTGCCGCAATCATGAAGCAGTTCAATGATACGTGGCAGGTCTACCGGGTGCTGGTCGACAGTGCCGAAATAGCCAGGGAGAGCGTTTTCACCCGCGATTACGCGAAGGGCGGAAACACAATAGACGCCGTGAGCCCCAACAGAAGGATCGACTATGTATTTGCATCCCACGACCTCATAGTCCGTCCCGAAGTGGGGGCGGCACGTGTTCCCAGCACCATGGCATCGGATCACCTACCCTACCTCGTCGACTTCGAAATGCCGTGGGCGGGGGGGCAGCAGAAGCAAGACAAGGCGCTCATCGCCGTATTGGACAACCCCGAATCAGAACAGTGGTTCAACGAAATGCGCTGGACCGATGGCCACGATATTGATGAGATCTTCGGCGTGATCGGCAGCATGGGCTATGAATGCGTGGAGGTAGGCCCTGCCAATGCACGGGAACTGCCGTACGCGGCTGCCTCAAGGCCCACGGTGCTGCTCATTCCCAACCTGCGTCGGATCGACTACCGCACACAGCAGGCGGTCAGGGAGTTCGTGCATTCCGGCGGGCGGGTACTCGCTACGAGCCAGTCGTCGCTGAAGACTCCCGACGAGCAGCTCAGTGGGGCCTTCGGTTTTGGGCTCGCAGATGTGTTCGGTGTGGAGTTCGCGGGATGGCTGGGTGTTACTCCGCTGCATGACGCGATTGCACAGATTAGTGCGGGAGAGGCGATTTGGGCAGATGTGCCCAACCCCCTGGTGCTGGAGCCTGAAGACCGTCAGGGCGTGATAGTGAGGGCGAGGGCGGGAGCGCAGGTTCTAGGCGTGTGGTCGGACTCAGAGGGCCTGATTACCCATCCGTCTGTAGTTGGACCGGCCGTAGTGCTGAATGGACGCAGCATCTATGTGGCCTCGGATGTGCTGTCTTGGCACGCGTTGCAGAACGAATCAGCAAGAACGTTCCTAGCAAATGCCATAGCATGTCTTCTCTCCAAGTAAAACGCGCGCTGTACCTGCCTGACTGCGCCCGCGCGGGAGGCGGGGCGCGGGAGCCCTAGTAACCCAGGCGCTCGGTGTCGGCTTTGGCGTTCTTGTTGAATGTGTCGGCGCCGGGT
>CAYZHL010000057.1:0-6773 GCA_964478095.1 uncultured Clostridia bacterium
TCTCGACGAGTTCCTTTACAACAGCCGCTGGGCGCTCGACGACCTCTCCCGCCGCAATCCTGTCGGCGACTTCCGGCGCGAGCTTTAGGATGCGCATACTCGATCACCTACTCCTGCATTCTCTTGAGCTCATACAGCAATGACAGGGCTTCGCGCGGGGTCAGTGCATCCGGGTCGATGCTATCGAGCCTCTCCATCACCTGCTTTGCAGCGCCCCCATCGCTGTCGGCCGTCATAGCGGCTATCGGCAGAGGTTCATCGTCTGTCCAGCCAAACAAGGTCATCTGATGCCCGCCCGATGGCTGAGCGCTCTCCAGGCCGCGAAGGATCTGCTGCGCCCGCCTGATTACCTCCCTGGGCAGCCCGGCCATTCGCGCTACGTTGAGGCCGTAGCTTCGGTCCACGCTCCCTCTAGCCAGCCTGTAGAGGAAGACCAGCTCGCCCCCTTGCTCGACTGCTCCGACATGGTAGTTGCGCGCGTACGGCAGACGTTCCTCGAGCGCCGCAAGCTCATGATAGTGAGTTGTGAACAGAGTGCGCGCCCCCACCTGGTCGTGCAGCCATTCGGCAACCGCCCATGCAAGGGCCATCCCGTCATAGGTGCTGGTGCCCCTGCCCAGCTCGTCTACGAGGATCAGGCTTCGGCCTGTCGCCGTATTCAGGATGTTGGCCGTCTCCAGCAGTTCCACCATGAAACTGCTCTTCCCCGAGCCGATGTCGTCGTAGGAGCCGGTTCGGTAGAATATGGCATCGCATATGCCTATTCGCGCCTCCCGGGCGGGTACGAACGATCCTATCTGGGCCATCACCGTGATCAGCCCGAGAGTGGCCAGTACTGTAGACTTGCCTGCCATGTTGGGCCCGGTGACGATGAGCAGGCGTCCGCTGCCCTCGCCCACCTCCAGGTCGCTCGGCACGTACCTAGACGGCCCCAGGATCCTCTCCAGCACCGGATGGCGTGCTTCGCGAATCCGAGTAGCGCGTCCGTCGTCGACAATAGGCCGCACATAGCCCGAGCGCCGCGCCTCCTCGGCGAATGCCGCCAGCACGTCCAGTTGCGCCACTGCGCGGGCCGTACACAGTATCCTGGGCAGATACGCAGCCACTTCATCCACAACTCGCTGGAATATCGCCGCCTCCAGCCGAACCAGGCGCTCTTCTGCGCCCAGGATCTTGGACTCCAACTCCTTGAGCTCGGAAGTGATGTACCTTTCCGCATTGGCCAACGTCTGCTTGCGAGTGTAGTCGACAGGCACCAGGTGGGAGTTGGCGTGCGTCACCTCGATGTAGTAGCCGAATACCTGGTTGAAACCGACCTTGAGCGACTTGATCCCGGTGCGCTCGCGTTCGGTAGCCTCCAGCTTGACGAGCCACTGCCGACCCTCTGTAGACGCCCGGCTCAACTCGTCCACTTCTGAGCTGAACCCGGGGCGGATGATGCCCCCCTCGCCCGTCGCGGCTTTGGCGTCATCCCGTATGGACTCGCGGATCCGGCTCACTGCCTCGGGAACGGGATCTACAGCCGATCGAAGCTCCGCAAGACGCGGCGAGACCGCCCCCTCCATGACCTCCCGCAAGCCGGCAGCGGCCTCAAGCGAAGCGGCCATGGCCAGAAGATCCCTGGGGCCGCAAGTTCCGCAGCCAATGCGCCCGCACGTACGCTCCAAGTCGTACATGCGATCCAGCGCGGCCCGGACGTCGCCCCGCATAAATGTGTCGCCGGCCAACTCCTCTACGGAGTCGAGCCGTGCGTTGATCTCGTCGGCCCACACAGACGGCCGCTCCAGCCAGGCTCGGACGAGCCTGCCGCCCATGGGCGTGAGCGTATCGTCAAGCGCCCGGGCAAGGCCCCTCTCCCGCCCGAACAGATCTAGGGCTCGCCGAGTAGGCCCGTCCACTTGCATGAACTCGCCCAGGTGGTAGATGCGCATGCGCGATATCTGCGGCGCCCGGGACATTTGGGTCTCCTGTATGTACGAAACCAAACCGCCAGCCGCCCGCACAGCCAAGTCCATGTTGCCCGCGCCGAAGCCCTCGAGCGAGGTCACGTCAAACTGCTTAAGGAGAGTATCTTCGGCATGGGCGAGCTCGAAATGCTTGCGAGGCCTTGGGTACGACACAAATTCGCCCTGTGCAGGGCATGACTCCTTGGCGGACGCCGCATCGTCGTATCCGGGATAGATGCACTCGCTCGGCGATATCCTGCCTATCTCTTCGGATATGATCTTCGCGGCGCCGTCGCCCAGCACCTGGGTGGCCAGGAGTTCGCCGGTGGATGCATCGCATGCCGCAAGCCCCATGCCTGCCGGCACGGCAACCACCGCGATGAGGAAGTTGTTCGTATCCGGGTCCACTTGGTCAGCCAGAGTACCCGGGGTGATTACGCGCACGATCTCCCGGCGCACAAGGCCCCGGGCAACACGCGGATCTTCCACTTGATCGGCAATGGCCACCTTATGCCCGTTCTGTACCAGCGTCGCGATGTAGCCCTCCACTGCATGGTGGGGAACGCCGCACATCGGCATCTTGTTCGACGGACCCGCCTCCCGGCTCGTCAGGACGATACCCAACTCTCGGCTGGCTATCTGGGCATCTTCACAGAACATTTCGAAGAAGTCGCCCAGCCTGAACATGAGGATTGCATCGGGATGCTCCGCCTTAAGCTCACGATACTGGTTGATCATAGGCGTCGGCTTCTTGGCCATCAGTCCACTTGCCCTGCCTCTCTCTGCGCACTGGCCGCCTCGCCGTGTAGTGTCCACGTGCGAGGAGCCAGCACCCTCACCATTGCCAGATCGCCGGGGACAAGGGGTGCGGGCGCGCCTGCCCGGTCGCCGGGGCGCCAGTGCACCATCTTGTTGGACCTGGTCCTGCCGGCAAGTATGGAAGGGTCGCGCTCGGACGGCCCGTCCACCATCACCTCGACCACTTGCCCACGCAAGGACTCATTCACGCCTTCAGCGGTGGCGTTCACCAGATCTATCAGGCGGTATATCCGATCTCGCTTCACTTCCTCCGGCGCCTGATCCGGCATGGAAGCAGCCGGAGTGCCTTCCCTGGGAGAGTAGATGAAAGTGAACGCGGCATCGAACCGCGCCTTCCGCACCATGTCGAGGGCTTCCTCGAAATCGGACTCGGTTTCGCCCGGAAATCCCACCATGATATCCGTCGTGATGGACGCCCCGGGTACAGCCTGCCTGATACGATCGACCAGATCCAGGTAACGCGCAGACGTATAGCCCCGGTTCATCATCTTGAGCACTCTGTCGCTTCCGGCCTGAAGCGGAAGGTGGAAATGCTCGCACACCTTGTCGCACGAGGCAGCCGCCTCAATCATCTCATCGCTGAAGTCGCGGGGGTGCGATGTTGTGAACCGTATCCTGGCAATCCCGTCTGCGGCATTCACTGCGCGAAGCAGGTCGGCAAAGCCCCAGACGCGCCCTTCGGCGCCCGGCGTCAAGCCGCGTCCGTACGAGTTCACGTTCTGGCCCAAGAGAGTGACCTCTCGACAGCCCGACGCGGCAAGCTGGCGCACCTCGGCCAGGATATCGTCAGGACGGCGGCTGCGCTCCCTTCCCCGCACGTATGGCACGATGCAGTATGTGCAGAAGTTGTTGCACCCATATGTGATGTTCACGAAGGCCTTATGGCGGAATGCCCTCGACGCCGGCAGCCCTTCAACGATCTCGTGGGCTTCGTCCCACACTTCGATGACACGTTCCCCCGCCTCTACCCGCGTCATCAGTTCCGGCAGGCGGTGTATGTTGTGCGTCCCAAACACCAGATCAACCCAGGGCATTCGGTGTTCCACCATGTGCCTGACATGCTCCTGCTGCACCATGCAACCGCAGATGCCTATGATCATGCCAGGTTTCTGCGCCTTGAGCCTCTTCATGTCGCCGAGGTTGCCGATGGCGCGGTTCTCCGCATTCTCGCGTACGCAGCACGTGACGAATATGACAACGTCCGCGTCGATGCCGGCGCTTTCGCCGGCGTTTGCATCGACGCGGGCGTACCCTATCTGCTCCAGCAGACCAGAGATAGTCTCAGCATCGCGCTCGTTCATCTGGCAGCCGAACGCAACGACCCTGGCCTTCTTGTGTTCTACGTGCATCCCAAAGCCTCCTGAGTGTCGCGTCTACACGCCCGCAGCGAGCGCTCCGACGAGCATCTCCATGACCTGTTCGTAGTCAGGCGCCGCTCCCACTTCAGCCACTGGCAGCTCAACGCCGCGCTCCACTCCATCGCGTATCTTGTCGGACTTGGCCAGATCCCCGAAGAGCAGACCGCCCACGAGCTTTCCGCCTCGCAAGACCAGCTTGCGGCGAATTCCGCGCGCCTCATCTTCCGAGATGATGGCCGCTAGCCCAACGCCATCCTGAGTTTGCACGTCTCCGATGGTGAATATCCTTGTGCCCATCACCATCAGAGTGTACGACGGCGGCACAGCACTATACTCGATCAATCCATCGGCGACGCCCGCCCTGGCTGCGTTGGCTCCGGCCACCTTACCCTGACTCATGGCCACGGGCCAGGTACCTCCCGGCGCTCCGGCGAACTCTGCGACATCGCCGGCGGCGAATACCCATGGCTCCGATGTGCGCATATTCGCGTCCACTACAACTCCCCGGTTGACGCTGATTCCGGCCGATCTTGCCAGCTCCAGATTGGGGCGGACGCCTGTCGAGAACAGCACGACCTCGCCCGGCACGTCCTGCCCGCCGGAAAGCCGAACACCCTCAGCCGTTACCGACTCGCTGGAGGCCGCGAGGTGGAGCTGTATCCCCGCGCGCGCCACGATGTCGGCCAGCATCTGCGATGCAGGCTCGTCCAGCATCTTGGCGAGAAGCCTGGGGCCGTGTTCGAGCAAGTGCACCTGCAGATCCAGTTTGGCCAGAGCCCACGCAGCCTCCAGCCCGAGCGGGCCGGCGCCCACAACGCAGACTGTGCCAGCGCGGCTGCACGCTTCAGTGATCGCCTGAGCGTCGGCCACAGTGCGCAGGGAGAACACGCCATCCCTATCGCGCCCGGGAAGCGGAGGGACAAACGGGCTGCTCCCGCATGCCAATACCACTGCGCGCGCAGGCAGACTTGCGCCGTCGTCCAGCACAACCGCTCGATGCCGAGTGTCGATGGCTCGCGCCGCGCGCCCAAGCAACACCTCGGCACGACGCTCATCATACCAGGCATGCGGCTTTACTGCTATCTGCTGCGGCAGGATCTCCGATCCGAGAAGATGTGAAAGCCTGGGACGGAAGTACGCATAGTGGGGTTCGCCCGAAACGATAGTAACGGGAACGTCCGCATCGTGATCCCTTACTCCGTCAAGGGCCGTCAGGCCCGCCGGACCAAGGCCGACAATCACAATGCCCGGCTCTGCAGAATGGTTCATACACCGACCGCCTCCCTAAACGACCGCGATCTGAGCCTGAGCGCTCTACGCGTATTATACCACCCATGCTGGCCAGGAGAAAATGCGGCGCTGGATATGGGCAGAGCCGCGCTTGCGCGCGGCTCTCGGACTGCGATCGAGCTGCCCGGGTTCGGTCCGATGTCGAGACAGGTGGACGGACTAGCGAACTACCTGAACAGAAGGAAGATCACCACTAGCACTATGCCGATGATCACCAACCACCACCACCACGGGAATCCCCAGAAGAACCAGGTCGTCTTGGTCTCTGCGCCTTTCTCAGTCATCATATGTCACCCCCGTGCCCCCATGGGCATGCTAGAACCACCATTCCACGAACAAGAACACGATAAGCAGGATGAACAGCGGCAGTAGCTTGCCAAGCCCTGTACCCGATGAGAACAGACTGTCGAGTTTCACCCCCGCACCTCCGATCTTATCCCTGCCGCTCGGGCGCGCTGTCCTGCGGAGGAATCTCTGCGCCAAGAGTCTCGATGAGCTTCGGGAGCATGTTGGACCTCATCCCCTCTTCAGCCAGCGAGCCCAGCAGCGATGCGAAACTCGGATCGGACGACGCTCTCGCCATTACGCTCTGCAGCATCTTGGTAATCTCCTCCGACCGCGGGCCCTGGGGCTCGCGCGGGGCCTTGGGTTTGTCGGGCGGCGAACCCGCCGGGCCTTTCTCCACATCCATGATGCTCTCCACCGCCTTCGCAACGATCTTTGGATCGAGATCCAGGTTGGCCATGCCTGACAGAAACGCCAGTGGTCGGTCCTGCAACCCCATTCCCCTCCTTTTCCTGACCACATCTCCCAGCGACTCTACTACCGATATGAGGTTCACAGAACCCAGCAAGTCATCAGCCGCCGACTGTCCGCGTTCGCTCAGGAACGGGCGCAGAGCCCGGACCAGAGACACGCTTTCGGAATCCGTGGGCAACCTCATGTGGACACCCCCACCCGCGTAACTGCTGCAGTACGCTTTTTCGACACCCTTGCAAGCGCTGCCGCCACGTCTATGACACCTGCCCCCTGCTCATCAGGGCCTGCTCCTGCTAGAGGAACGGACGTCGACTGCAGTATCGACTTGACCTCAGACGGCGTAAGCGCAGGATCCGCCTCCAGCATCAGCGCAACGGCGCCCGTAACGTGCGGGGCTGCCATGGACGTGCCGGAGCTCTTGCGGTACCTACGGCCCGGCCAGGTAGACAGAACATCCACACCCGGCGCGCTGACTGCTATCTCCCTGCCTCTGCTGGAAAAGTTAGGAACAGAGTCGCGGTCGTCTACAGCCGCAACAGCGATTGTCTCGACGTACCTGGCCGGATATCCCACGGAGTTGGGCGACGGACCGCTGTTTCCC
>CAYZHL010000057.1:6783-10619 GCA_964478095.1 uncultured Clostridia bacterium
CGAGCGTTCCTGTGCGGGGGGCGGAAAGCGGCGGGCAATCGAGTTTCAACTCGCCCACCGGCCCGTGGAAGAGGTAATCCCGCTGTTTCCCGCCGCGCACACCATGGTTATACCCGCTCTCCTGGCGGCGAGAACCACATCCCTGAATGTCTGATTCTCCTTACTTGCGCTAAGGCTGAGGTTAACCACCTTGATCTGCTGGCTGACGCACCATTCCATCCCCTGAACCAGGTTGGACAGCTTCCCCGACCCTCGGCTATCGAGTACCTTCACAGAGTAAACACTAGCGTCAGGCGCGACCCCCACGACACCGACGCCGTTTCTCAGGGCGGCTATGGTGCCCGACACGTGAGTGCCATGGCCATTGTCGTCGCGGGCAGACGCGGTGCCGCTGATGATGTCCATTCCGCCCTTGACGTTCCGTCCGATGTCGGGGTGACTCGAGTCAATGCCCGTGTCGAGCACACCGACCTTGACTCCCCGCCCTGTCCGGTCCACTCCCGCAAGGTTGATGCGGGTTATGCCCCACGGAGTGTTCTCCACGAGCCTAGGCCCCCATGCCATTCGCCCGACTTCGAACACCATGCTGATGTCGATGTCATCGTCTACTCGAAGTACTCCCGCTCTGGAGCTCACCAGCGACTGTACGTCGGTCGCCTCATCTTCATCAACCAGAACGAGAAGTCCATTCACAAGAGGCAGTTCTCTGAGCACGCATCCCCTGCAACTCGACAGAATCCCTACCCAGTCGGCGCGGTCCACAGCCTTGTCGAATATGACGATCTTCTGCTGCCGCCGCCTGCCCGACTCGGAGAATTTGACGGAAGACCGCATCATCACTCCACCTCCCCGCTCTGCCACACACTATGCTCTAGCCTTGCGATTCGCCCTTGCCGGGACGCAGGTCAGGCAGCTCGACCGCCTCCTCGGCCTCAGGCTGCCCTCCTCGACTCCGCTCCTCCTCGCCCTCTGTCAACAGCCACATACTGGCCATCAGGCCGGCGATGACCAGGATATCAGCGATGAACCCTCTGCTAGACGCCTCATCCATCCGTGCACCCCTCCTTGCGGCGCAAACCTCGACACGCGCCGCCCTGCGACCCCAAAGCGCTATACATTATGACTTTGGAACAGGATTGGTTACATGTCCGCGAGGGCCACTACTGCTCCATGCGTCCGGATGCTATAATCGTGACGTGAGGCACAAAACACCCAGCCTGGGCTGGCTCAAGGGGGTATTCGAATGAGGAGATCACTGGTAATTCTGTTGGTAGCCGCTATCGTGGCCGTGGCAGCGTCTGTGGCGATCCTGGCTGCGGCGCCCGGCAACCCGCAAAATGGGGTCGGCAGAACGGCTGACGTGAATCCCAATGGATGCACCGATTGTCACAACAAGTCTGGCGGCGTTGACAACAGCTTGGCCGCTGTGGTCAAGAAGAGCGCGCCCAAGCATGTGGCCGTCAAAGAGGACATCAACAACTGCTACATATGTCACGCCAAGCGCGCCGACATGGGGAAGATCATGCACCGGAGCCACCTGGCAGAAGGCAACAGCTTCATAAGCACCTACGGCGGATCCTGCACGCACTGTCATAGGGTCGATCCGAGCACCGGCGCGATCAGTGTGAAGGGCGTCAAGAAGTAGCAGCAGGCGTATGGGAGCCGCGCGTGGCGCGAGCATTGGTGACGTTTGATCGAGAAGATCAGGCTGATGGCCCGGGAAGGATCTCATGTCCTCCCCGGGCCCGTACATCCTGCGCACAGACGCCAGAGGCAAGTCGGACGGGCATCAGCACGTTCCGCAAAACCCTAAAGTCTTGCCTACCGGGTGTACCTGTACTGATTCAGGACGGCAATCTTGTCCAACATCCTCTGCTGTGGGGTCTTGGTCTTGTCGTAGCGGTAAATCGCTTTCTCCCAATCGCCATAGACAGCATTCGGGAATACGATGAGCTTGCTTCCCCACTCATTACAGATACTGTCAACTGCATCTCTTCTGGCATCGACGCCTTCCTTCACAGGGAATAGATCCGCAAAATCCTCGAGGTTGTCGCCCAAGACCAGGACGACTTTGTGGTTCTTTTCTACAGCGGCTCTTCTTGATTCCTTGCTGGAGGTCATGCCAGTCTCCCTAATCAAGACATGATCTTCGTCAACCATGGGAAATCCCATTTCCGCCATTCTCAAGTACGTGACGTCCCTCAGTGACGGATCTCGGTTGGTCACGTAGAATACGCTTGCACCCTTGTCGACAACATAATTCATGAACTCAACAGCACCTGGAAGCGGCAGGCAGGCATCAGAGGCAAGGGACTTTCCAAAAGCAGTATTCGTCCACTCCCCATCCTGCAATACGTCTGCAGTGTACATTACTCCGTCAACCAGGGTGTCATCAATATCTGCAATGACGGCTAGCTTCTGGCCGGGCTCCATTGCCTCCAGGGCCTGATCGAATCGTAAGGTAGCGAGATTGAAGGATTGCCAGAAACAAGCCCTCGCTTCCGCCGACAGCTGCCAGAGTGCTGCATCGATCTTCTGCTCTCGATCGACATAGCTGGAGATCCTCAGCGGGTCTTTTGCATAGGCAGTCTTGGCGGCGTCATCCCACACTGCATCACAGCCGACGAATTCAAAGGATTGTTGGAATGGAGCCTCATCCTTGGCAAAAGACACAGTCACCCTGTCGCCCTGAATCCGGAGAACCGCCTTGTTCCGGCCATCGAGAGCATATGTCTCAGGCTCCCTCCCATCCCGCTTGATGCTTAAAACGCCGTCTTCAACGCATATCGTACAGACGTTGCCTACGCCCTGCCCCGTGGAAACATGGCCTGCCACGCAGACCACGAACAGGCATACGAGCGCTAGTGACAGGAGTCTCAACGTTCTCCGCTTTTCCACTTTGAAAGCCCTCCCTATGTATGCAGATGATCAGGGAAAACGCAGTGGCCGGCTCATTCGAGCTTTCTCAGATGCTCCAAGATCTCACGTTCCACAGCCTCGCTCACATGGTAGCTATGCTCGTCATCGGGGAAGGTCCCGGCCTTCACCTCTTCATCGAACTTGGAAAAAGCGGCGACCACATCTTTCCCTATCTGCGCATATTGCTTCACGAACTTGGGGATAAACCGGTCAAATAGGCCCAACAGATCGTTCGTCTTCTCCAATCATAGGCGGGACAAGATCGTGGTACGGGAGTGGAACGTTGCGGGCTTGTGGCTGTACTACCGCATACCCATTGTTACGATGCCTATGCTCGCACCTGCTATCAGGGACAGCATGGACTAGACGTGCCGAACGCCTGCAGGATAGGGAAACACGGATCGCACGCTATGCGGACATGGAGCTGGCGGGCCGCCGGCGCAATGCGGAGCGCCGGCGGCCCGATTGGTATATATGCGAGTTGAACGGGGACTGACCGGTAGCGGAGCGGCGATGTTACTTCCCGCTTCCTCCTGAACCCAGGGCTATGGCTGCCACGATTGCGGCCACCACAGCCAGAACGCCGATTATGGCGCCCGAACCCATTGTGCCCGTGGGCTGGCTTGCCTTCTGCCCCTCCAGCCGATCCACGCGGGCCTGCAGATCCGCTATCATCGACTGCAGTTTGACCTCGCGCGCCTCAGCTTCCCATCTCTCTGCCACGAGATCATCGGCAAAACGTTTCCTGAGCTCGTCTACGCTTCCCTGGAGCACTAGCTCCATGCTAGCTAGACGCTTGTTCAGGCCGTCAATTGCCGTATTGATCTCAGCGATGGCCGCGTGTGCTTCCTTTGTCGAGGCCACATTGGCATTCAGAGCCTGCCTGGTTTCGTTCAAAGCGTCAACGACTTTTCGGA
>CAYZHL010000057.1:10674-11985 GCA_964478095.1 uncultured Clostridia bacterium
CTTGGCGCCGGTGCGCAGGTCTTCGGAAGCGTTGGCAGCGATCTTGTCGTTCAGGGTCTTCGACAGCTTATCCATAGCCACTTGCAGGTCCATCAGCGCCTGGCGCTGCTGGCTGTAGTCGGATCCCTGCTTCTTGCCGAGCTCTTTCAGGCTGCCTTCGATCGTCTGGGCGTACTGCTCCAATTCGTATACAGCCTGCGACAGGGCCTGAAGTTCTGCAGCGACGGCTTCTATGCGAGCGCGCTCGGTCTCGAGCCCCACCATGATGGCCGCATCAGCCTCTGCAGTCTTTCGGTCAAGATCCGCCATTTCGCCGCGCGCGTTGGCCAGGTCCGCAAGTATTCTCTTGGCCTCTTCCTGCCTGGCAGAACGCTCGGCATCTGCCGTCGCCGACAGCACGTCGACGGCCTGCGACAAAGCATCTTTCGTTGCCGCCGCGGCCGCCAGCTCGCCATGGGCCGAAGCCAGTGCGTCGACGGCCTCGGCAATCCCGGCCACATCCTTCGCCCTGGCCGCACTCTCTGCCTCGATCGCCGCGCCTACCTGCGAAATGTCACTGGATATCCTGAGGGTGAGCGCCTCTTCCAGGGCAGTCACACGTCCCCCCAGCTGGTCTAGTGACAGCCTGAGCTTGTCGTCGGCAGCCTTGAGCTGGTCGTCTGCCGCTGCACGATCGCGCTGCTCGGCCTGTATAGCTGCGCCAAGAGCCAGAGCGGAGGACTGAGCCATATCGCTCTGGATGGCAGTCAAGCCGGCCAGATCCGCACGTACATCGGCCAGGTCCTTCTCGCGCGCCGCCCGCTCGCCTGCAAGCCCGGAGTCGAGAGACTTCCTCATCGACTCGGCCATTTCATCCTGTGCGCTCTGCAGGGATGCGACCGCGCTCTGCCTGGCTGCGGCCTCGTCGGCAATAGCCTTCTCGGCCCATGCCTTGTTCGACGCAATCGCGCCCTCAGCCCAGGTCCGCGCAGACGCGATAGCAGCCACTGCCTCATCGAGCCTCACGGAGAGCTGTCCTATCTGCGCCTTCTGCACCTCATCCGCGGTCTTCAGACCATCTATTGAAAGGCTCAGCCTGGACTCCAGATCCAGGCGCGACCTGGCTTCTCCCTCGACCGCCGCCGCGCGGTCGCGCTGCTCGGCCTGGATAGCTGCGCCAAGAGCCAGAGCGGAGGATTGAGCCATATCGCCCTGGACGGCACTCAAGCTCGCAAGATCCGCACGGAGATCGGCCAGATCCTTATCACGCGCCGCCTGCTCGCCTGCAAGCCCGGAGTCGAGAGACTTCCTCATCGACTCGGCCATTTCATC
>CAYZHL010000058.1:0-3105 GCA_964478095.1 uncultured Clostridia bacterium
GCGGCTACGGCCAAGCTCACCGCAGTGAGGAACATGTCGAAGGCGCCCTCGCCGCGGGCAAGGCCCGCGATGAACACCCCGGCGCACATGAGCAGCGCCGCCATTCCCAGTTTTTTGCCGAGGATCTCGAGTTTACGCTGGAGTGGCGTGGTCTCCTGCTCGGCCTCTTGGAGCATGGCAGCGATTCTGCCCATCTGAGTGGACATCCCTGTGGCGACCACGACCGCCGTCCCACGGCCGTAAGTCACACAACTGCCCATGTGCACCATGTTAACCCTGTCCCCCAGCGGCGCATCATCGTCCAGGATGGCCTCGGCGTTCTGGTCGACCGGAACCGACTCTCCAGTGAGCGAAGACTCGTCCAGCTTGAGCATGGCCGATTCGACCAGCCTGGCGTCGGCGGGAACGCTGTCGCCCGCCTCGATCAGGATGATATCGCCGGGAACGAGGTTGGAAGCCTCAACCAGCCTGGGCTCGCCCGATCTGACTACGCGGGCGCGAGGAGACGCCATCTTCTTCAGGGCGTCTAGCGCGTTCTCGGCTCTGCGCTCCTGAGCCACCCCGATCACGGCGTTCAGGACCACTATTGCCGCTATGACCAGCGCGTCTTCCGCCTCTCCCACAGCAGCCGATACGCCGGCCGATATCAGGAGCAGCACCACAAGAAACTCCTTGAACTGCGCAGCGAGTTGCTGAAGCAAAGTGCGGCGTGCGGGTTCGGCAAGGCTGTTCGGGCCGCATTCGTCAAGCCGCGCCTGGGCATCTTCGTTCGACAAGCCCGCGCCGCGCGATGTGCCCAGGGCGACCAGCGCCTCGCCGGACGATATCGCATGCCATGGCCTTCTCTGTTGGGTAATCACGATTCGTGCCTCCATGTTCCTTGGTATCTTCCGCCTGGGCAGACGCCCCGCTTAGCATCCCTCGGATATCAGCCTTGAAGCAATCGGCCGTTACTGCCATCCGGAATCTATGTATTCAAGAAACGACATCATCTCCCCAACTGTTCCTGTGCAGCGCCCAATCGCGCTCATCCGCCACGGACACGGCAAACGCAAGAACGCGGACCCTGGAGGCGCCCGACCTGAGCAGGGCCCTTGCGCACCCGTCGGCAGTGGCGCCCGATGTGATCACATCGTCAATGAGCAGGACCGTACAGCCGGCCACCCGGGCAGGCTCATCGCAGGCGAAGGCGCGGAGGACGTTGTCCCGTCGATGCTTTCGGTCAAGAAAGGTCTGCGTTCCAGTGGACGCGTGCCTGGAAAGCGCCCCGGGAATCATCGGGATCCCCAGCAGCGCCGCCACATATCGCGCCAACAGCTCGGACTGGTTGAACCCGCGCCTAGCCAGCTTATCTGGGTGAAGAGGGACCGGCACTGCAGAGTCGCACTCGTTTGCCATACCGGTGCAAACGGCGAGGAGCGCCATCATCTTCGACATCGCGGGGACGATCTCTACACGGGCACGGTACTTGAGATCATGCACATGCTCTCGCGCCGCCCCCTCGTATATCGCAGGCGCCCTTGCGCATTCGAAATAGTGGCGTATCCCGCGGCACCCTGCGCACACCCGTTGCTCGGCATCGTCGCATCGCGCGCCGCCCCGAAGAGGCGTCCCGCACACGCTGCATATCGGCGCGCGCGCCACGGGAATCAGAGCCATGCATTCGCTGCACAGAGAATCCGCGTTCCCCGATCGCCCACATGCTGGACAGGACTGCCTTGCGCCGAACAGAGTATCCAGCGCAACGCCGAACACCCGCGCAAGACTCATGCCCATTTGGGTGTCACCTCCTCACATGATGTCTCCTGGCTATGCTGGCCAATCAGGAGCCCACGTGACGCGGCTTCTTCGTTCATCTCCCTGATAATCCCGACCGCCGTGCGAACGTGCCAGTTCTCATTGGCACACACAAACCAAACGCAGCCTTCGGGGTTGGCCGCCGTTCGACCAGCCCTCCCGGCCATCTGGACTAAGGCCCGGTAGTCGAACACAACATCGTCGTCTGCATGGCACACAACGACGTCAACTCCGTCTACCGTCACTCCACGTTCCATCACGGACGTGCTCACCAGCACATCGCATTCGCCTCCCGCGATCGCTGCGCGTTTGTCGTCCCTCGCAGGGTCCTGCGAGTGCACCCACTCGACCCGCGCGCCGGGAATCCTGAGCAACAGATACTTGGCCACTTCTTGAGCCTGCCGCCTTCGGGGGACAAACACTAAGAATGGCGTCCCCGGCCCGGCGCCGGCGCCTACAATCTCCGCCACCTTGGGCAGCAGGTCGCCGCCGTATGCGGTGACCACCTCCGGCTCCGGAAGGGGCCTCCCATGGTGACGCGCAGGAATCCTGATGCAGGGCAGCACGCCTGACTTCACCCGCGCGAGGTGACCGCGCGACGGTGTCGCAGTCATGATAACGATCTTCCCCGATGGGGCTAGGCTTCTGTGCACCGCTGAAGCAAGCGCCTCTGAACCGGCGAACGGGTAGGCATCTGCCTCATCTAGGATTACCAGGTCGAATCTGCGGTAGAAGCGCATTGCCTGATGGGTTGTGGCGAGTATGACGCGGGCGTCGTAATCCCTTTGGCCTCGGGATCCGCCGCAGAAAGTAGAGCACGTAACGCCCGGAAAAGCGGCTCTCACCCGCGGCTCAAGCTCGGCTACTACGTCACGCCTGGGCGCTGCGAAGAGCACTCTTCGGCCGGACGCCAGCGCCGAATGCATGGCGCTGAACGATACCTCGGTTTTTCCTGCGCCGCACACTGCCCACACCAGTACCTCGCGAGCCGAGTCGCCGATGTACCAGTCGCGCAGCATCTGGGCGGCTTGCACCTGAGCATCGGTGAGCACGTGGGGAATCGCCAGGTTGACGCCTTCTGCCACTGCCCCAGCGTGCGGACTTGCGTAGTCGTGGGCCGCAACGAGGTACAGCGGAATGCACTCGCGTGCGGACCCCATCGACCTGCATCGCAGGCAGAGCGAACAGGCGCGCCTGCCGCAATGGGCACAGGGCGTCGCCGCGAACGGACCGCCTGATCCGCACCTGTTGCAGGCTCGCGCGCCGAATGACGAGATGGAAACAGCGGGCACGAGCAGCCCCAGTCCT
>CAYZHL010000058.1:3146-4866 GCA_964478095.1 uncultured Clostridia bacterium
GCGCATATGGCTGCCAGCAGGTCGTGGGCACAGTCGAGAGACGAAAGGCCGCCTGAAGCGAGGGCGCGCATTGCTTCTTCATACAGCAAGCTGCGACCGGCCAGCGCAAGGGCGCTCTCAACCACGAGGCTACGGGGAGGAATGCGGCTTCCGACCAGTTCCGCGTGGGCTCGCAGTGCCAGCCGGGTTGACCCGAGCGACAGAAATGCTGGGCCGGCAAGCCCCAGAGCGCGCAGGACCGACCGGGCCGTGCGCAGGCCGATTCGCACAGCCTGCCGCCGCGCTCTGCCCGCGCGAGCGCGGCCTGCCGCCGCCAGCTGACGGTCGACTTCGTGGGCTACCAGTGAGGCAAAAGCCACCGGAACAGGAGGCGTGATCACGACAAGGTCCGCGGGCGCCCGGGCGTTGGCGTAGGCCCAATCGAAGTCGGGCGAATGACCGAACCCGGCGCGCGCGCCGGACTCTGCAAAGAGGATGTAGGCATGAAACACCTTTCAACCCTGCCTATTCCATTTTATGCTGTACATTGCATTAGGCAGAGGCCAAGAGGTTCCTTCCGGAAAAACCAAAATCACCCGGGCTAGCCACAGCGACTAACCGATCTGCTCCTCGTCCGGCCAGGATGCTGCAGTAGCTTCGCGAAGCCTCAGTGCAAGCATTGTCTGCCGTTGCAGCATGGATGCATTGCGCACAGCTATCGCCAGGGCCTTCTTCGTTCCTATGATCACAACGGTCCTTCGAGCACGAGTGACGGCAGTGTAGAGCAGGTTCCGCTGGAGCATGACGTAATGCTGGATAGTGACGGGGACTACGACAGCCGGGTACTCGCTTCCCTGGCTCTTGTGTATCGACACGCAGTATGACAGCGCGAGTTCATCCAGTTCATCCTGGTTGTACAGGACGTCCCGGTCGCCCTCCGGCTCGAAGAACCTGACGACTACCTCGCCTTCTTCAGGGTCTATGCGCACGATCTTGCCCATGTCGCCGTTCCAAACCAGCCGGTCGTAGTCGTTTCGGATCTGCATCACCTTGTCGCCTCTACGAAACGCGGAACCTCGGCAGCGGATCTCAGAAGCCCCTGGTCGACGCGGGTTGAGCGCATCACGTAGAACCGCGTTGAGGTTGTCGACCCCTGCCGCCGACCGTTTCATCGGCGAAAGCACCTGGACGTCGTCGATAGGATCGCATCCCAAGTGACGCGGCAGCTTCGAAGTCACGGCGGCAACTACTGACTGAACCACTTGGTCGGGATCCTCGGCTTCGATGAAGAAAAAGTCGCGCGCGCCCCGGAACAGAGGAAACTCGCCGCGGTTGATCCGATGCGCGTTGGTCACTATCATGCTGCCGGGCGCCTGCCTGTACACCTCATTGAGCACGACTGTGGGCACGACGCCGGAGTCTATGATATCGCGCAGAACGTTGCCAGGCCCCACCGATGGAAGTTGGTCCACATCCCCTACGAGCACCAGTCGCGATCCCGGGCGCACTGCCTTGAGAACGCTGTACATGAGGGAGATGTCTACCATGGATACTTCGTCCAGCACCAGGAGATCACATTCGAGAGGACTTGCCGCCCCGCGACCGAATCGCCAACCATCCTCACCGGGCTCGAATTCCAGAAGCCTGTGGATAGTACGCGCGGATCTCCCGGTAGCCTCGGATAAGCGTTTGGCAGCTCTGCCCGTAGGAGCGGCCAGCAACACCCGCATCTTCCTGGCTT
>CAYZHL010000058.1:4876-11456 GCA_964478095.1 uncultured Clostridia bacterium
GTCGATGATCAGCCGGAGGGTGGTAGTCTTGCCCGTTCCCGGGCCGCCGGTCATGACCATCACTCCGGTCTGAAACGCCTTCACGACCGCGGCCCGCTGCTGGTCGGCGAGGCGAATGCCGGCCCGAGCCTGGACCTGCGCTAGCTCTTCGTCTGACAGGCTGTCCAAAGTCCACATCCTGGCATGAGCCAGCTGGCAGAGGCGGCGGGCTACGCCTCTTTCAGCATGGTAGAACGGCGCCAGGTACAGAGCCGACTGCCCCTCGCGACATACCTCGCCGGCGCCCTCAAGTGCGGCAATGCCGCTTGTAACGAGGTGTTCCGATACGCCGAGTTCATGAGCGACCGAGGAAGCGAACTTGCCCTCTTCTGAGTAACAGTGTCCCTCTTCCGACGCCTTCCCAAGCCAGTACTTTATGCCGGCCCCGATCCGGTGCGGCGATTCCTTATCTACGCCAACCTCCCCGGCGATCTTGTCGGCGGTCTTGAAACCGATTCCGTACACATCATCTGCCAACCGATAGGGATTCTGACTCACAACGGCGACAGCGTCCTCGCCGTACCGCCTGTATATCTTGGCGGCGTACGCAGGGCTAACTCCGTGCGACTGCAGGAAGACCATGACCTTCTGCACTGACTTGTGTTCAGCTATTGCGTCGATGATCCGGCGCGCTTTCTTGGGTCCGATGCCGGGGACCTGGGTGAGGCGTTCGGGGTTCGATTCTATGACTGCGAGCGTATCCATGCCGAACTGCCTGACCAGCTTTGCAGCCGTTGCAGGGCCAATTCCTCGTATTAGGCCCGAACCGAGGTATTTCTCGATGCCGAGGAGAGTAGCGGGCGCCACGGTTTCAACTCTCTCGACCTTCAGCTGACGCCCGTACTCTCGATGCTGCACCCACTGGCCGTACACCTTGACCATCTGCCCGGGAGTGGCGGATGGAAACGGCCCCACAGCAGTCACAATGCTCCCATCGCCGGCTTTGATGCGGGCCACAGTGTACATCGACTTCTCATCTCGGTAAGTGACCCTGTCGATGACGCCTTCCACAGAGTCCAGCTTGTATCACCTCGCGGTCAGTCTGCACAAAAGCGGCTACATCCTCTTCCTTATCTCTTCGACCTTATCCAGTTGCTCCCAGGGCAGGCTTAGCTCAGGACGACCGAAGTGCCCATAGCAGGACACAGCACGATATATCGGCCGCCTCAATCCGAAATTCTCGATGATCGCGGCAGGACGCAGGTCGAACACCTCTCGAACGATTCTCGTGATCCTCTCGTCGCTCATCGAACCGGAGCCGTACGTGTCGACTGATATGGCCACGGGGCGCGCCACGCCTATCGCATAGGCTATTTGCACTTCGCACTGATGGGCAACGCCCGCCGCGACCAGGTTCTTGGCTACGTGCCTGGCGGCGTAAGCTGCCGACCGGTCGACTTTGGTCGCGTCCTTGCCCGAAAGCGCTCCCCCTCCGTGCCTAGCCATTCCTCCATATGTATCGACAATCAACTTGCGACCTGTGAGGCCGGAGTCAGCAGCAGGTCCGCCTTTCTCGAATCGACCGGTAGGGTTGACCAGAATGCGAGTATCCGCGTCAAGCATGCCCTCGGGAACGACCGGCCGGATCACATGCGTGATGATGTCCTGTTCTATGGTGGGGCTGTCCACCTTTTCGTCGTGCTGAGCCGATACGACCACAGTGTCCACTCTGGCCGGCAGGCGGCCGTCATACTCCACCGTCACCTGGGTCTTGCCGTCGGGCCGGAGCCACTCTAGGGTCTTGTCCTTTCTCACCTGCGCAAGCCTCTGCGCCAGCCTATGCGCCAGCGTGATGGGCATGGGCATGAGTTCTTCAGTCTCCTGAACTGCGTAACCGAATATCATGCCCTGGTCGCCTGCGCCCATCGCATCCCAGTCATGGTTGGGCTGTTCATCCGCCCGACGCGTCCGCTTCTCCAGCGCGTGATTGACTCCCATGCTGATATCGCTGGACTGCTCTCCAATGGAAGTCACTACGCCGCAGGTATCGCCATCGAACCCGTACTTGGCCCTTGTGTATCCCACTTCCCGAACGGTTTCTCGGACAATGTGAGGGATGTCCACATAGCCCTGGGTGCTGATCTCTCCCATTACAAAGACCAAACCTGTGGTAGCGCACACTTCACATGCAACTCGCGATTCCTGATCTGCCGCAAGCAGCCCATCGAGTATGGCGTCTGCAATCTGGTCGCAGACCTTGTCCGGATGCCCCTCGGTGACTGACTCGGACGTGAAAAGCCTCTTCTCGCTCAACAGCAATACCTCCAACCGCACTGCTCCGCCCGGAGCCGGGGTCAAGCTCCGGGGTATCGGCCAGCTTATCATGTATTAACGTACTATATATGATACCATTCCGGGGCAAGTAGCCTCGCCCGGAAGTAACCCCCCATTTCAAAGGCTGGACAACCCGCCACACGTACACACCGCGCGGCGGGCCCCAGCCCATCTCATCAGCATATGGTTGCGCCGACTCGGTTACTTGGCCTTGGGAACAGCAAGCCCCAACACCTTTGCAGTCTGCATCACCGAGAAGAAGAGCTCGACTCCTTCCGCAATCTCGAGTTCGGGATTCTGGCTGAGCAGCCCGCCCAGCGCACCCTCCTTGCCGACTATGCCGAACACGCGAATGCCCTCGCCGGCTGCCAGCGAAACTGCGGAATTGGCCGCTATCGTGGTTTGCTCAACTCCGAGAACAACAGGGCTCGAATCCATGGCATCCAACGGCTGGAGCTCGAGATCGACACGAGCCTTGACGCCCATCTTGGTGGGGCGAAGAGTATCAATCACGCGTGCCGTGACGGGCGTTCCCTTCGGAATGACCAACCGATCTTCGAAAACGACGTCATCGAGCCTCACGACATCGCCAGAACGCGCCTTGACCGAGCTCAGGGGCGTCACGAGCTTCACCTTGACCAGTGACCCTTTGGGGATGTACGAATATCCAACCTCCGGGCGGCCTCCAGGGATCGCAAGCCTCATGAGAATGTCGAGTCGCGGCCCGATCGGCCCCAAGCCGGGCTGCCCAATGACACTGTTCTCCAAGTCAACAAGCATAGGCACTACGGGTCCATCCGTGATCTTGCCGAAAATCTTCCACTGAACGGCCTTCAGCTTGAACTTGAGATTCATGCCACCGGCCCTGTCGCCCAAAACGAAATTCCAGCACTGGTCGAGCCTCTCAGGAAGAGTGCCCGATCCGGATTCTCCAAACACCACGTTCTCTATGTTCTGGAGCCGCGCCACAATTGCCCCTTGCTGCTGCGTGCCGAAGAGCAGCCCCTCCATGGCAACTAAGCGTTCGACCGGGCTAGCGGTTGCGGATTGTGCGGCGGTATGGCCGGCAAAGCACAGCAGAACCATTGCGACGAGCATAGCCGCTGCCTTGTTCGCATATCTTGTCATTTTCCTACCTCCCCGTAGCGACGCACGATGAAACCACTAAAACCTGATGGTAACCTCGGCAGTAGCGAGATTCTTGGTGAAATCCAGATTCCCTATGTCGGAGAAATCGATCAGCTTATACCCCAGCAGCAATGAGGTATCGCCCATTAGCCTATATCCAAAGTCAATGGAGGTAATCGTGCGAGTCGCATCTGAACCGTCGAGCTTCAGGGGTTCGACTCCGGGCCATGCCGACAGGCCTCCGTCGCCGTACATCTCAGACTTGGTCCACACAGCGCCCGAGGCAATCAGGTCGCGAATCCTCTCGTACCTGTAACCCGCCTGAAGAAACGCGGCATCGCCAAGCAAGAGCTTATAGTCGATCACAAGCGACGCCGTGGCCTGGAAGCTGCTCTTCGAGGCCTGCAGCGGCTGTTCCCTTCCATAGAGCTCATAGCCTGCCCTTACGGTAATGGAGTCAGTAGAGCTGGCGGACACTGCCTTCCCGACAACGTCGGGAAGCGAGTACTTCAGATCGACCGACGTCACTGTCTCCCTTAGGCCGCCTGTATTCGCAGCGCCGGCGCCCACATCCGTCACACGATGCCCTACGCTGAGGCCTGCGCCCTCCGTCTCACCGAGCACGACTCCCAGTGCAGTGGAAGTAGCCTTCTCCTGCGACCTGTCGTCGGTGAAGAAGTCTGCACTCACCTTCAGAATGTCGGCCAGACGCACAGTTGTGGATAGGTCAAAGCCACGCGTCGACTGCTTCTCTTCGCCTGCGTCGTCTTTGGCCGGACGTCGCGCTGCCAGGCTGGACATCTCAACAGCCAGTGTGCCCAAAGGGCTTGGGACCCCAGCCTGAAACCGCGGTTCGACGTTCTCAGAGCTAGGCCTCACAGACGGCGTCAGCAGTTCCTGGAGCCTTACGAGTTCCGGTTGGCTGCCCGGGGTGCGTATGGAAACCGGGGAAGCCAATGCGGACGCGCGGGGCCCGATGTCGCTGAGTAGTCGATGGCTGGACACAGGCAGGGCCGACTCTGAAAGGCTGAGCACCATGCCTCCTCCGGAACCGCGAAACGGCACACCCAGCGAAAGGTTGGCAAGCGATTGATCAGAGAAAGCCGGCCCGAACTCGTCCACAAGCCGAGCTATGAGGCTGGCCTGCCTCGCAGAAATGGTGAGGTGCACAGGCACAGGCCCGGTCAGCCTAAGCGGACCCGGCGATGACGCAACGCTCCCCGATACTGAGACTTCCCCGTTGACCGAAGCGCTTCTGAGACGCCTGATTGCGCGTTCAACAGCCAGTGAGAGATCGCCGAGCGACACCGCGACGCCGCTGCAGTAGATGCTGGCGTCGCGCTCATCGAGCAGGCCCGCTCGGGCGAGCTCCACGAGAGCTATGTATCTCCAGTCGTCGGAAGCGATCAGCGGGGCGGCGGCACGGGCAAAAGGCGACAATACCCCGACCAGCACTGCGCACAAAACCAACAGAGTCAGCTTGTGACATCGCCGCATATGAGCAGGTCGCAGCCTCATGCCGGGATCCTCCTTCCCGCCGATTCTTCAGCTTTTATATATTCTTCGTCAAGGCGTTGATTCCTTCTCCTTGCGCTGAAGCTCGAAATACCTCGCAGCAAGTATCTCCGCCACGTAATCATCGAACGGTTCCGGGGGAGTCCTGAGGCCGATGGGCACAAACCTACACAGCCCCGTTCCACGGTGTTCGCACAAGTATCGCTGCCTCGCTTCCATCGACGATCTGTGTTCATCGACGGTGATTACCTCAAGCCCAGATGATAGCGCCAGTGCCCGGACTGCTTCGCGCGAGCCGGTTCGATCCCCCACCACGATCCTGTGCACACCGTGCGCCGCGGCCAGTTTCGCGCCTCTGGACGCATAGTCGCTTGCGCTCGCAACGCATCGCAACAGCGTGCCGTGGGCCTTCGATACCACGGCCATGCCGACCTTGTCGCGCCCGGGATCTACCGCCAGCACAATCTCGTCCAACCGACTCACCTCTTCCCTAGAAAAACGCCCCGGGAAGCGTTGCTTCCCGGGGCGCATCTCGCCTCAGCCTAGAACTCGGTCTTGAGCGAAAGCTCGAGAACACGCACGGTGTAGTCGCTGAACCCGATCGCCGAGTAAAGGACATCCTTCAGGTCGTACTTCAGGTTCAAGCTGGTAGTATTGAAGAGTCGATGGCCCACTGCCAGACCCAGCTGCAGGTACTCTCCGGAAGGCTTGCTGGACGCCTCGTACTCGCGCCACTCATACGACGCTGTTCCGGTTGCCTTGGTCGCTGGGGTAATCTGCCACGCCACATCGCCCTTCATGAGCCACTTGGCGTAGTCCTTTGCTGCATCCAAGGTCTGATGCCAGGTCTTTCCAAAGGAAGCCTCTGCGCCTAGCGTGACCTTATCGGCAACCACCGGCAAGGAGAGCTTCAGACCTGCGTTGTACTTGTAGTACTCATCGGTGCCGAACCGCTGCTCCCAGTCGCCCTTGATGGTGAGGGCATCGCCGAACGGGATGCTAGCATTTGCGTAGCCAATGTAGCCGACCTTGTTGCTCTCGACCCCGCGCTCCCAGGTGAACCCGGCCTTAACTGGCTCGTACGCCACGTCAAACCCGAGTTGTGTGGTAGTAGCAGCAGGGTTGTCCACCGGCTTCCTCTCATCAACCTGCTTGATGCCACCTCTCAAGGTTAGGTCGGCCGCAAGCAGCTTGGTGTTGTACGCAAGCTTCGCGCCGTAAGTGGTCTCGTCCTCATCCACATAGTACGCGTCGCCCTCGCGGGATACCTCGCCGGTTATGACGAAGCCCCGGATCGGGTCAGTCTCGATAGTCAGCTTGGACGCACGGCTATCATTCGCTAGGTAATCCGGATCAGACCACCAAGCAGTACCGCGGAACCTGGGATCATAGCCCTCCTCGACCTGCTCAAGGGATGCGTCGATATTCAGGAACCCAAGCTTGCCCTGAGCGCCAAGGTTATGAGCCACGAGATACTTGCTCTGTGCCTTGTTCTTCCACAGCGACATCTCGCCCGTAACGCTCAGTGCGTCGCTGAGCTTCAGCGCAAAGTCGCCGCCGAATGTGATTTCCTCAGGATCAGACCCGGGGCCATACACCCCGCCCGATTGGCTATCGTTGCGAA
>CAYZHL010000058.1:11521-11858 GCA_964478095.1 uncultured Clostridia bacterium
CTGGAAGTCGGTTGCCGACGGGTTCAGCTTGGCGATGATGCCTGTAAGGCTCAGGTCGCCGCGCGTATAGTCGGCGCCGATACCATAGACGCCAGCGCCCGCGAACTCATCCGCGCTCATCTGGTATTTCGTGAAGTTGCCCGGTCGCTCAAGCGTGCCGGCCCGGAGCTTGGTAACATCCTGCGGCCTCGTGATCAGCGCGTCAATATCCCCGCTGAACAGCCCCAGAGTATCAGGCCCGCCGAATATGTCGGTGACGGCCTTCACACCGATGTCGATGTTGACACCTTCGCGCGGTTGCAGTTTCAGCGCAAGCTTCAGTGTGTTCTCCAGTTTC
>CAYZHL010000059.1:0-4256 GCA_964478095.1 uncultured Clostridia bacterium
TACAGTGTCGAGGGTGATCAACCGAAGTGGTCCGGTATCTGCCGAGACCGCTCAAAAGGTTCTCCGAGTAATCGAGGAGAGCGGCTATGTACCCGATACGATTGCGAAAAGCCTGCGAATGGGGCAGACCAAGACTGTCGGGTTTGTTGTGCCGGACATCTCCAACCCGTTCTTTCCTGAAGTCCTAAACGGGGCCGAAGCAGTATGCGCTGACTATGGCTACACTATCATCCTGGGCAATACCAACGAAGACATCGCCTGTGAGGCGAAGGTTGTTCGCAGCTTGAGGCAACAGAGGGCCGACGGGCTGTTGATGATACTGGTGGATGAGTCAGGCAGCACTCTCAGGCAGGCGCTTTCAGGGGTGGATTCGGATCTGCCCATCGTCTTCATAGACCGACACATCGAAGGATTCCACTGCGACTCAGTGATCATCGACAATGAGGCCGGCACGTCGCAGGCAACGAAGCATCTGCTCGAATTGGGCCATACCAGGATAGCCATTATCCATGGCCCGCTAACCACTACGCCGGGCGTTGGGCGCCTCCGGGGCTACCAGGCGGCCATGGAGGCCGCGGGCGCTTCGGTAGACCCTGAATACGTGCTTGAGGGCGACTTTCGAACAGAGTCCGGGTATGAGCTTGCGAAGCGGCTCATGTCTCTTCCGGATCCGCCCACAGCCATCATTGGCGGGAATAACCTGATGACCATGGGCATTTTCCGGTGCCTGCGCGACATGAACGTGCCTGTGCCTGACCGTGTGTCGTTGATCGGGTTTGACGATTTCCCGCTGGCGGCGTATCTCAGTCCACCCCTTACTGTGGTGGATAGGCCCATGTCCGGCATGGGGCGATTGGCTGCTGATCTCCTGCTCTCGCGCATCGAAAAGCGAGAAACAGGGCCGGTGCAGAGGGTAGTCCTGCCGACGGCGCTCAAGGTCAGAGGTTCTTGTAGGAGTCTCAGCGGGTGATGACGGACGGGACGTGCGCTTGGCAAGTCTCGTATCGGGGGTGAATGCTTCTTGATAGCCGCTCGTGTTGTTGGAACCGTGGTCTGCACGCGTAAGGACGAGAAACTGGTCGGGTCGAAGCTTCTTGTTGTGCAGCCGGTCAACGTGCTTGACTTGTCCACGGATGGAAAGCCCATTGTGGCTGTGGACAGTGTTGGGGCCGGCCAAGGCGAGATCGTGCTGGTCGTGTCGGGCAGTTCCGCTCGGCAGACATCGCGCACGCAGAACACTCCTACAGATGCTACGATAATGGCTATAGTCGATTCCATAGAGGTTCAGGGCGAGTGGATCTTCCGTAAGGGAATGACGGGCGAAGGGGGCAGCGCCGGATGAAGGTCGTGATTGCCTCCGACCATGGGGGATATCAGCTGAAGGAAGAGCTGAAGACCTTCATCGCGCAGCTCGGCCACGAAGTGGCGGACTACGGCGCCCATACCCAGGATCCGGTTGACTATCCCGACTTTGCCTTTCTAGTGGCTGAGGCGGTGGCGGCGGGCGCCGCAGACCGGGGAGTCATGATCGACGGCATCGGAGCGGCGTCGGCAATGGTGGCCAACAAGGTGCCTGGCATCAGGGCGGCCAGCTGTAGTGATACGTTCACGGCTGCGATGAGCCGGGCGCACAACGATGCGAACGTCCTGACATTGGGCGCCAGAGTGATCGGCTCAGGATTGGCCCGAGAGATAGTCAGGGTATGGCTCGCCGCCGAGTTCGAGGGTGGAAGGCACATGCGCAGGGTGTCCAAGGTGCTGGACTTTGAAGCTAGGTACCTTGGCTCGCGGAGGTGATGCCTGATTGTACACAGCCAAAGTCATCGGGCACGTAGTAGCGACTCAGAAGGATGCGAGCCTTCAAGGCGCGAAACTCCTCATCGTTCGGCAGGTTGACTCGGCGGGCAATCCTGTGGGGAAACCGCACGTGGCGGTGGACACAATCGGCGCAGGGGCGGACGAGTGCGTCACGATCGTGCGCGGTCGGGAAGCCAGTATGCCGCTGCCGATTCCCATGTCGCCGGTGGATGCGGCAGCTGTCGGGATCGTGGATTCCATGACCCGTACTGTGCGAGGTGCAGAACAGTGAACCTGGCAAAGGTAGTGGGAACCATAGTTGCGACGCAGAAGAACCCCAGTTTCGCCGGGTGCAAGCTGCTCATATGCGATGTGTGCACGCCCGATGGGGTTCTTACGGGGTCCGAGGTCGTGGCCATCGATACTGTCGGCGCCGGCGAGAATGATTACGTTCTCATAGTCTCCGAGGGCAACTCGTCGCGGCAGGCCATGGGCAAGAAGGACGCCCCCATCGACTCGACTGTTGTTGGAATCGTAGATAGAGTGGACACAGGTAGCAGCACGCTGGTGGTTCTGTAAGTCCGGCAGGCTGGATACAGGGCGCTTCGCGTGGTTGGTCTTTTTGGAGGTGCTTCGGGTTGGATCTTGATGAGTTGATAGCGCGTATTACGCGAGAGATGTTGCCTACCCTTTCAGAGGCGCCCAGGCTCGGCGCAGGAGGTAATCCCGGCGCAGACGGCTTTGCAGGCAGCGCCAAGGCGCCGGGCTTGGCCGCGAATGAGGCCTGCCGGGGAGCGGTGGGCGACTGCGCCGGATGTGGAATGTGCGCAGGCCTGAACGCGGCGGCTGTGGGGCAGGTAGTGAGTGCCGGGGCAGAAAGGATCAGCGCTCATCCGGGCACGCCCGAGATCCATCGGGATCTGGCGGGGATGATAGATCACACTCTGCTTAAGGCCGACGCCACGGAGGCGCAAGTGAGAAAGTTGTCCGACGAGGCGCTCAAATTCGGGTTTGCGTCGGTGTGCGTCAACCCCGCAAATGTGGCGCTTGCGGCGAGCATTCTGAGGGGTTCTCCGGTGAGGGTTTGCACGGTCATCGGGTTTCCTCTCGGGGCAACGACGCCGACGGCCAAAGCGGTGGAAACCCGGGATGCGCTGGCCAACGGGGCTCAGGAAGTGGACATGGTCATCAACGTGGGGGCACTGAAATCGGGCAACTACGATGCCGTCAAGCGCGATGTGCATGCCGTGGTGGACGCCGCTGCCGGACAGGCCGTCGTCAAGGTGATACTGGAAACAGCATTGCTATCTGATGAGGAGAAGATCAAGGCCTGCCTGATCGCGAAGTACGCCGGAGCGGACTTTGTGAAGACGTCTACGGGATTCGGGCCGGGAGGCGCCACTGTGGCTGACGTGACCCTCATGCGTCGCACCGTCGGAAGCAGCATGGGCGTCAAGGCCTCGGGCGGAATACGCGACTTCGATACAGCGCAGAAGATGGTCGCTGCCGGAGCTACCAGAATCGGAGCCAGTGCCAGCGTGGCCATTGTGAAGGCTGCCGCGCACAGCTGAAGGGGGTGCCGACCCGTCGATGACCCACCATGATCAGGATGGCGTCGCGATTGCGGCGGTTGAGAAGCTCGTGCAGAAGGCGAACGCGGCCCAGGCGGGGCTGTTGGGTTTTTCGCAGCAGGATGTGAACCGCGTGTGCGAGCGCATGGCCCGGCTGGGCTTTGAAAGCGCCAACAAGCTGGCCATTATGGCAGTTGAAGAGACTGGCATCGGCATTGTGCGAGACAAGGTAGTCAAGAACGAATTCGCCACTCGCGCTGTGTGGAACCATATCAAGAATCTTCGCACAGTAGGATTCATATCCGAAGACCCGGCACGCCGGGTATCGGAGATAGCTGTGCCGCTGGGAGTCATTGCGGGGCTCCTGCCTACTACCAACCCTACGTCTACGACCATGTTCAAGGCTTTGATCGCGGTGAAGTCCAGAAACAGCATTGTGTTCAGTCCTCATCCGCGCGCGGCGCGTTGTTCGATGGAGGCGGCCCGGATAATGAACGGGGCCGCAGTCGAGGCAGGCGCCCCGGACGGGCTGGTGAGCTGCCTCGAAACAGTCACCATGGAGGCGACTGATGCGCTGATCCACCACAAGCTGGTGGCGGCCATTCTGGCCACGGGCGGCACGGCAATGGTGCGGGCAGCCTATAGCTCCGGCAAGCCGGCGTTCGGCGTGGGCCCCGGCAATGTTCCGGCCTTCATTGAGCGTACTGCCAACGTGAGTCAGGCAGTAGCCGATATCCAGGCGAGCAAGACCTTCGATAACGGCACGATATGCGCGTCGGAGCAGGCCATAGTGACCGAATCAGCGATCGAGCACGAGGTGCGCGGCCGGGAGGAGGAGGTCGACATCGAGCTGAAGTGGATGCGGGGCTGAATCGCCCGGGAAGCTCC
>CAYZHL010000059.1:4266-11724 GCA_964478095.1 uncultured Clostridia bacterium
CGAGCACGAGGTGCTCGGAGAGCTTGAGGCTCAGGGCGCGTATCTGTGCGACGCGCAGGAGCAGGCAGCGCTGGAGAGCGTAGTGATTAGGCCCGGCGGCGGGGTCAATCCCGATGTGGTGGGCAAAAGCGCGCCCTACATAGCCAGTCTTGCGGGGATACGCGTTCCCAAGGGGGTCAGGACGCTTTTGGTACGGTATACGGGTGTTGGGCCGGAGTATCCGCTGTCTGCTGAGAAACTCTGCCCGGTACTGGCGTTCTACGTGGAGAAGAACTGGGAAGACGCGTGTGAGCGCTGCATCGAGCTGCTGAGCTACGGCGGCCTGGGTCATTCGCTGGTGATCCACTCGGGCAATCAGGCAGTGATACGGGAGTTTGCTCTTCGGAAGCCTGTCAACAGGATAATGGTGAACACCCCCGCATCGCAGGGCGCGATCGGCCTCACAACAGGCCTAGATCCATCGCTCACACTGGGGTGTGGTTCGTGGGGCGGGAACATCACGTCTGACAACGTGGGCCCGCTGCATTTGATAAACAGGAAGCGACTCGCCTACCATCTGGGCGGGATGTTGGTGACGCCTGAGTACCGCGCGGCGGCGCGGGGCGACGGGCATCGCGACATCGGTCGGACGGGCCGGGAAGGCGGTCCGCAGGGCGGCCGGGCAATGCGGCCGCAGCTTACAGAGCGCGAACGAGCCGTGCTCGACAGCATGGACGATACCGCTATCGTTCGTCTTGTCGATGCCGCTCTGTCTGACATGGTCTAGTACACAAGACTAATGCCCCGGGCAATGTGGCTCGGGCAGGTCAGGAGGAAGAGTAATGGATATTGCACTGGGAATGATCGAAACCCGCGGCCTGGTTGGTTCCATCGAGGCGGCCGACGCCATGGTCAAGGCCGCAAATGTGAGGCTCATCGGCAAGGAACACGTCGGCGGCGGCTTTGTTACCGTCATGGTCCGCGGCGATGTCGGCGCAGTCAAGGCCGCAGTGGAGGCGGGAGCGGCTGCCGCTGCCAAAGTCGGCGAGCTGAAGTCGGTCCATGTGATTCCGAGGCCTCATTCGGATGTGGAGATGATCCTGCCGAATCAGGGATGCCGTCCGGACGCCAAGTAAAGGCCGGGTACGGAGGCACTAGTCATGGCGGGTGAGGCAAATCGGGGAGCGGGTCGGCGTACCGACTGGACGTTATTGCGGGCTGCGCCGGTGCCCATCGGCGTGTCCGCACGACATGTCCATTTGTGCGCTGAGCATCGGATTGCCCTGTTTGGGCCGGGCCACGAGCTTGCGCCGCGCAACCCGCTGTCGCAGCCGGGGCAGTTTGCCGCGGAAGAGACTCTACTCGTGGCGGGCCCTCGCGGTGCGCTTGAGCATGTTCGGGTGCTCGGGCCCGTGCGGGGCAAGAGCCAAGTGGAGCTGGCTACTACTGACTGCCATGCCATAGGGGTTTCGGCGGTAGTGCGGGATTCCGGCGATATTGCAGGTTCTCCGGGCGTTGTGCTAGTTGGCCCGGCGGGATCAGTTGCGCTGACTGAAGGCGCGATTGTGGCGGCGCGCCATCTACATATGACAACGCTGGACGCGCGTCACCTGGGGATCGCCAATGGCGACTTTGTGGACGTGATTGCAGGCGACGGCAGGCGGGCCGCCATGTTCAACTCGGTGGTCTGCCGTGTGAGTGATTCATACCGTCTGGAGCTGCACCTCGACACGGACGAAGCCAACGCGGCCGCGTGCCGCAGCGGCGACATGGCGTGGATCGTGGACCCGGCGGCGATAGCAGGCGCGGGAACCGCGGGCGAGGTCGCGGGAACTGCGATGTCCCGTCCGGCGTGCGAGCCGGTGGATCTGACGGCTCGAGCCGTGATCACTGAGGAAGACGTGATGGCGGCGGCTCGATCGAAGCCGCAGCGTGCGATCGTTGCGTCGGCCGGCGCAATAGTCACGCCGCTTGCTCGCGATGCAATCAGACGAACCGGGGTGGAGCTGATGACTGAGTGAGCAACGTGTGCGCAGGTACTACTGATGCGGACCGAATTGAGGCGGCCGGGGTAGTGGGAGCGGGCGGAGCGGGCTTTCCCACGCACATCAAGGCACGCGGCGCCGCAGACGTAGTCATCGCCAATGGGGTAGAGTGCGAGCCTGTGCTTGCGAAGGATAAGGCCGTCATGAGGGCTCGACCCGGCGACGTAGCTTACGGGCTGGCTGTGATGATGGGATGTGTGGGGGCTTCAAGGGGCGTCATTGCGGTCAAACGCAAGAACAGCAGGGAAGTTGACGCCATGAAGGCGGCGGCCCGAGGGTATGCCGACGTAGCCGTGGCTGAGGTGGGCGACTACTACCCCGCTGGTGATGAGCATGTTCTGGTGTATGAGCTCACTGGGCGCGTAGTGCCCGCGGGCGGGATTCCGCTCCAGGCGGGCGCCGTGGTGAGCAATGTGGAAACACTGCTCAATGTGGCCAATGCAGTGCGCGATGGGGCGTCGGTGACTCACAAATACGTGACGGTGGCGGGAGAGGTGAAGCGGCCCGGAACGTTCAGGGCGCTGGTTGGGGCCAGTCTGGCGCAGCTGATAGAGGCCGCCGGAGGTGTGCGCGAGTCACTTGGGGGACGTCTTGGAGTCCTCCTGGACGGGCCCATGATGGGCAAGGCTCTGCCGCCCGGCCAGGACCTTGCGGCCGTGCCGGTCACGAAGACCATGTCGGGTGTGATACTCCTGCCGAGCGGGCATCCCTTGCTCGCCGGGCGGAGCAAGTCCATGGAGCACCAGGTCAGGCTGGCGCGCTCTGCATGCGTGCAGTGCACTCATTGCACTGACTTATGCCCACGGCGCCTGCTCGGGCATCCTCTTCGTCCTCACCTGATCATGAGGAACCTGGGCTACATGCGGCCCAGGTTGCCGCAGGACCTGGAACGCTATCCGGAGCTCATGACAGCGGCACTGTGTTCAGAATGTGGAGTATGCAACTTGGTCTGCCCCATGGGGCTGGCGCCGGGTTACATGAACGCCGTCATAAAGCGCGCTATGGCAGAGGCGCGCCTCAAGTGGACGGGGCAGTCGGGCGGGGAGATAGTCCATCCGGCAAGGCCGGGAAGGCTCATGACTTCGTCCCGCATCGTGGCGAGATTGGGCCTTGCGAAGTATGCGACCACGTGCGAGGAGCTGGTTGAGTTATGAACGCAATCGGAGTAGTGGAGCTCATCAGCATTGCACGCGGGTATGCGGCGGCCGACGCCATGCTCAAAGCGGCGAATGTGCAACTTCATGCGGCCAAACCCGTATGCCCTGGCAAGTACGCAATACTCGTGTACGGAGGCGTGGCCGACGTGCAGAGCTCGGTTGAGGCCGGGGTGGAGGCGGGAGGCCAATTCGTCGTTGACCAGCTGGTGATCGCCAACATACATCCATCGGTGTGGCCGGCAGTAACGGGAGTCTTGCCTCCGCCGGCAATTCAGGCACTGGGCATTATCGAAACATACTCCATCGCCTCAACCGTGCTCGCGGCAGATGCCGCAGTGAAGGCCGCCAGCGTGTCGCTGGTCGAGGTGAGATTGGCCCTTGGCCTGGGCGGCAAGGCCTTCGCAACTGTGACGGGCGAAGTGAGCGATGTCGCGGCGGCCGTAGAGGCCGCGAGTACGCTGGCTGGCGACCGGGGCATGCTCACTGAGGCGGTAGTGATCCCCGCTCCTGCCGCGGGGCTTGCGGAGTTCACCATATGATGGCTGGAGGTGTGCATATGCCTGCTCCTCTCCTGATTACCGCAGCGGAGCTTGCCGGCAAGAAGCCGGGAGACCGCATGATCGCCCCGAAAGGAGCGATAATCACCCCCGCGGCGAAGGATTACGCCAGTGAACACGGGATATGTATAGTGTCAGAAGATGGGGTCGCCATCGTTCACGGTCGCTCCTGCACATATGAGGAGGATGCCGGCAGGATCGTGAAGGGCATCCTCGACGAGCTCCGGCGTGAGCTCGGGCGCGTGCCCACAAGAGATGAGGCCATTGGGTTCGTGCGGGCGGTGATAGAACGGGCGCGCCAGGAAGCGTTTGACAGTTGAAAGGAGGACACACCATGACAACTACCATGGGCACCATTGAGGCCATCAAAGGCCGGCGTTCCGTGCGCCGATACCTTGCGGACCCTGTGCCCAGGGAGATCATTGAAGACATTGTGGACTGCGGGCGACTGGCGCCTTCGGCCCGCAATGATCAGCCCTGGGAGTTCGTGGTCGTGACCGACCAGATGATCAGGGAGGAGATTGCCGCTGCTGCCACATATGGCAAGTTCATCGCGGACGCGCCTGTGTGCGTGCTAGCATTTGCCAGGCAGACGCGCAGGCACACAGAGGATACCTGTGCGGCAGTGGAGAATATGCTCATTGCTGCCTATGCGCACGGGCTTGGAAGCTGTTGGATAGCAGGGGAGAATACTCCGTATGAGAGGGAGATTGCCAGGATATGCAAAGCACCGGACGAGCTTCGGCTGGTTGCGATGTTTTCCCTGGGATACGCGAATGAAAAGCCCAGGTCGAACAAGCGCGACCTGGAGGAAGTGCTCCACTGGGAGGGGTTCTAGGCAGCGCGTAGCGCGTCTCGCGGCGTTCGCCGCGCTGATACTGGCGGCGGCGACCGGGATCGCTGCCGCCGCTATTCTTTTTGAGCTGCACATGCCTGCTCGCCTCGAGCAGGCTCTCGCTGTCGCCGGGTGTGGGAAGAGCCCTGCTGACGCCGGCTGGACGCCGCGGTCGAGCGGGCTTGATGACACAGCAGTAGCCGATCTGTGCTCCTATGTCCAAAAATGCTCGCGCCTGGGAGCGCCGGACCTGCCGTCCCAGCGCGTGCAGTCGTTGCTTACGTGGACAGCCACGCGGGGGCATGATGCGACGGCTTCGGAGGCGAGTCAGTCCCGCGTCAGTCTGGCGCGGGAAGCGCATCAGATGGTGCTTGCCGAGAACGGCGGAGAATGGGAGTCGGGTTTCCACCGAAGCAGGCTGGCCAGGATCGCGCGCACGCTGGCTATGGCTGCAGGCGACCGGCCTGAGTCTTACAGACTGACCCTCCTCGACACGACTCAGACTAATGCGGTTTCCACTGCAGATGGACGCATCTACGTCACACGCGGGCTGGTTACCACGTCGACAGATGATGAAATCGCCATGGTGCTTGCCCACGAGATGCACCACGTACGCTCAGGCCACTGGTACAGCTGGTGGTCGCTTGATGTCGAGGATGGAGACGGCCGAAACGCGGAGGGCAAAGGGCTCGACGCAGTGTCGGAGGCCGCTCAGGCTCTGGCGGATCTGGGCGTGGACGCGCTGTCGGGCGCGGCTACCACATCGTACGCGCAGGAGTTCGAGGCAGACGCGCGCGGCGTGTTGCTTGCGTCCATGTGCGGTTACGATAGTCGCCAGATGTACAACGTGCTCACTCGCCTTCCGAGCATGCCGGTTACCAGCCATCCCAGCGTCGCCCACAGGATCGCGGGTGTAGCAAAGGTTCTGGACGCTATGGAAGATCCCGGGTGGATATCATCTCATAGCCCCGTGAAGGTGGCCGTCCGGTCGGTTGAGGCTGCGATGCGGCGCTACAGGCCAGGCGTGTCCGGAGAGGCGCCCGGCCTGCCGGATGTGGCACGAGCGTGCCAGGAGGCGCTGGACTGGTTGGACGCCACTGAGACAGAGATGCTAGGCTTCAGATGGCTAGGCGCCGGCGGCGCGCTGTCTGGTCGCGGTCGGGTGTTGGGGCGGGCCGTCGTAATCACGCCGGGCCTCAGCATCGTTGATGTTGCAGTTGATACCGGATTTGTACATGCAACAGCAGGAGAGCCGGGTGTGGTGTGTGGAATAATATGGCTGACACGGCGACTAGGTGCGTGGGAGACGGTGGCGGCTCAGGTGCTTCCGGGAAAGCGGTTTTCGGCGCCCGAATGGCTGGCGTTCAAAGACGAGCTGCGAGATGCCGCAGCTGCGGGGCTTAAGGGTGCAGATCGCGACATCCTGAAGACGGCCGAGACGTGGCGGGATACCGCTGTGGGCGATTTCGCCGGACATTTGATGGTATACGCCCGTGGCAAACTGGAATCGTCGGTGGCGATGAACTCACCCAACGGGCGCGGGCAGACGCTGGAGGCCATCGGGTGGGCGCGGTTCTTAGTAGGCAGGCGGGCGCAGCTGCGCGCGTGGGGCGTGCGCTGCGAGGTGCACAGCCCGGCCTTGGCCACGGTGGCGTTTTCATCAGGGCTGACCGTGGACGGCATGCCCATAAGCAGCAACAGCACCAGGCTTACCCTGGTGCTGGAGGATGGCGAGTGGAAAGTGGCTCAGGTCAATCTGGATTGAACGTAATGTAGACTGTGACTCGCTCGGAGTTGACGTGGACAGGTCTGCCGATTGCTGCCGCGCCGACCGCTTCGCCCAGCTTGCCCAGGACGTGATCGAGTACATCGGAAGGGACAGTAAGCACTACGGCTCGTGCCTCGCCTGCACTGTCGCCGGCGCCCGCACACTCGAGAACTCCGCCTGCTTCGGCTGCGATCAGCTCCAAAGCGCCTTGCACTTCATCAGTAAGCTCCGTGGAACACTCCACGTGCACCGCATCGGCCGTGTCGCCCGCGTCGGGCGCGAACCCGCGCGCCCCGCTTCTCGGGCCGAGAAGCATGTTGTGCGGCTCTGAATCTGCCTGCTCTGTCACCGCGACTGACTGGTGCAGCTCGTCAGCGGTGTTCACAGTAGGGGCGGGCTTGAACCAGACGTTGTAGGTGAAGGCCATCAGTACAAGCGCCGCAGCGGCGCCAACGGCCGCAAGGTTGATGTAAAACCTGGGAAGCCCCAATATCGAAACCTTGTATGCCTTGCGGCGACGCGCGTCCGACTCCGCCTCCGACATGAATGATTGCTTGAGCCGCGCGCGAAACTCCGGCGCGGGCGTCGCGCCGGTTCTCAGGGCCCTCACGATGGCCCGATCCTCGCCCGTCTCCATTGCCTCCATTTGTTCATCGGAACGCACTTGCTCTCACCTCTTCTTCAGTGGACACCAGGGAGCGCAATGCTGCAATTGCCCGATTGAGCCTGGACTTGACCGTGCCCAACTCCACTCCGAGCTGGTCCGCAATCTGCTGGTAACTGAGCTCCATGAAGTATCGTAGCTCGATCACGGATCGTTGCCCCGGTGGAAGCGCATCCAGCTTGCTGTAGACATATCGTGCGAAATCCGCGTCCGCCACATGGTCTTCAGGACCGGGCGTATCGTCCTCAATCTCTCTGGGCACGGAATCGCCGCCGTCAACTTGCAGGTCTGCGTCCAGCGACACATTGGGGCGTCTTCGTCTGATAGAATCCATGATCGCGTTATTGGCCACTGTGTATATCCATGTCGAGAACTTGGCCTCTCCTCTGAATGAATCCAGCGACCGGCAGAGTTTCAGGAAAATCGCGCTCGTCACATCCTCGGCATCCTGGG
>CAYZHL010000060.1:0-5910 GCA_964478095.1 uncultured Clostridia bacterium
GTCCTCGCTTCACACGGTTCACCCCCACACGCGTGGGGAGATTACTTGAGTTTACTGGGGCTTCGTCCTTCTGGTACCCTTGAAGCCATTGCGGTAACCTAATTGATACCATTATCCCGACATATTGTTGCAGGGGCAATCCTGTCGCAGACACGCTGGCACGGCGGACACAGATGCGGGCGTCGCATTCCCTGAATGTGCCCGTGGAACCTCTGCGCTATCTGGCGCCCATTGAGAACATGCCTATATGCCGGGCCACCTCAAGTTCTGGCCTATAGGTGCATCTCGTCTTGATCGTCTGATCAGCTTCAGGCCCTCCATATCAACTACCTGCCGGGTGCAATCGCCCCACATTCTGACATCGTATCTCTGCTCAGTATCACTGGAATGTAACATGATGCAACCGCCGCCGCGTGACTCCTTCACTACTTTCTCCCAGAGCTTGTCCCGAACCAGCGCATTTGGCGCACCGACGAACACTCCCGCCTTGGGCTCCAGCATCCACCTGGTTAGCTCACCGCGGAGGCCAACTGGAACATTCTCAAGTATCAACACTACCATCGGCTTCACTCCTCCTCTGGGGAAACCCCATCAGCATAGTTCGTGCCCCCAGAGGCGGCCCCGTCCGGGCCCCATAAGCCGCCCGGCATTGCAGGATCATCGCCGTCGACGAGTTCTGAGTATTCATCCGCGGGACTTCCATCCGAAAACAGTTCATCTAGGTCTTCAACGATTGTCTTGAGCAATCTTGTTTCGACGAATGAATCCCTACACAATCGTCTGGCCTCGCGCTCGATGTCTGGATTCCCGGATGCAGCTACCGAAAAGGCTACCGGAACCGTGATCTGGGTCTTGTACAGGTCAGCAACATCGTACACAAATGAAAGGGCTTTGCCTGTGTGAATGAAGCCAAGTGCCGGAGAGTAGCCAAGTGTGACAAGGGCGGCATGGCATATCCCATACAAGCATGAGTTTGCTGCCGACAACGCACGGTTCACGGGGTCGGATTGCTTCCAGGAGTCTCTGGAGTATTCGCGCCCTGCCCATGGTACCCCCGTTTTCAGGCTAGCCGTTTGGTACGCAGTTCTCACGCGCGCGCCCTCCCTGCCTCTTATCTGCTGTAATGAGGTTCCTGGCGGAATGGGCTCTTTGAAGCGGCGCTCATACATGCGTATCACAACCGCCATATGCATGTCGGGATCTGCCCAGGCCCTGGCCTGCCTCATCAGGGCCTGCGATGATCTGGTCTCACCAGTTCCAGAGGCATAGAACCTAACGCCATGCTCGCCACACCATACTACCATGCACCCGTTCTGGGCAAGCGTATTGATAGCGGCATGAGTAATCGTTGTTCCAGGGCCCAGCATCAGTAGGGTCAGGGTCGCGCACGGAATCGCCACCACCCCGTTTTCGTCGTGGAGTGCGATGGCCTTATCCTGGCGATCGATCCTGCACCGTTCAGCATACACGTGTGACCAACTGTCTCTCAGCTTCGGGAGTTCTCTGAAGTCCTTCACGATTATCCTCCCTTTCCTTGCGGGACACTCAGTCCATTGCGATGCCACAATGTGATGCCATCACGCGCGCGGCCTGGCAACAGATAGTAGCCCAAATCCGTATGCCTTTCCGCTTCCAATACCGTTGACAAGCGCGCTACGAAACCGCAGGCTATCTACAACCCGTAGTCTGCCGGAGAACGTACACCCCCTCAGTACTAGTTCTTGGGTCGGGCTCTGAGTATCAGAAAGGCGCTTCTTTCCGCTCACCTTCTGCTCGTTAGAAATCTGCACATCCGCGATTTCGGTTTGCGCAATGGCCGCAGTGAGTAGCTCGAATCCAGATTCCTCCGCCTTACGCGCAAGCCACTTTAGCTGCTCATTTTCGTCGCCAATGAACACACGATTTCCATTGCGCTTAGCCGATCCGGCTTCGCGTTCGGTCTTCAGTGATGTGTTTGTCTTGCGAGTAGGGTTGGCCATCAGGCAGAAAACCAGTACGTCTCCCTGAGCAAACTGCGCATAGGCAGCTTCGATATTCTTGCACGCGGGGTTATCCAAGTCAGGCTCAGTATCCAGAAGGTAACCTTGCGGCAGCTTCGACCAGTCTGGCTCTACCCGTGATTGCACAAGCAACCTGGGCGCGTTTGCCAGCCTGCTGTACTCCAAGCGATAGAGCACACCCATCGAGGCCCTGGCGCCGGTATCGACATCCGGACCGCTCGGAAATGCTCGCATGATGGTTCTGTGCATTTGCTGGCAATCGGACATGTCCCTACGCACGCTGCGATAGGCCTGGTTGAGGAGGAGCCGAGATAGATAGAGCATTACATCACCCCTCCTGTCTGGCCATCATCGACGCCCGGGAAGTCCACCAAATCAACATCGACTCTTCTCCATGCATACATCCTTGCAGGATTCACGCGTATTCGATCGTACCTGGTGGAACTGCCACCGGGGTCCTCAATAATGCATTTGAGTTTCTCAGGCAAAGGCCTGGCTACGTGCTGTTGGGCATCCCATCTCCATGGGCGCTGTTCCATTACGTCTCGTAACGATACATAAACCTCAGAAAGAGCGTCGAACACTGGTCTTGTGGGGATGCAGGCTTTTCTTCCTAGGAACACGGGCCAGAACGGCGCCTGTAAAGCTTCAGCGCATCGAGACATCAAGGCTATCTCACCCTGAAGAGCAACCAGGAAGGCTGCATCCTGCAAGTAAGTACGAGGCGAGATGATAGTGGATGGAGCTTCCGTACTACCCCGCCATGCGCCTGATGCTGTTTGCATCCTTCCGGATATGGTATGGAAGTCCACCATCGGCGTGCCTGGATGTTCAACACGAACGGCCATCATGAGCTCCTCATCTAGCTTTTCAAGACGTGGATCGTACATCGGATATCCCAGCGCGGCCCCAAGCATGCCCATTACTGCAGACTTCGTGGGTTCATCTGCCGAGTCCCTAACGTCCCATCGCGATCGAATCCCCCATGACTGCAGGGGACCTTCAAACCTCAGAAGGAGGAATGCATGATGAGTACCCATCAACGCTCACCTCACTCCGACTGCACGCGCGACCCCATCCAGCAGGGCATCGAATGATTCGCACTCACGGGTCTCTGGCACCCTAATCGGCTCAGTGCAGAACCAAAGGCGCGGTTCAGCCTGGAGCCCATACTTACGGTTCAGAACGTCCGCGTGGCGCGCAAACTGCTCTACGCTGGCCTCTATAAGATCCTTGTCTCTACCTGCCGTAACCGGCTTAACGAAAGCATTCGCATAGCTTACCGGCATCTTCTTGTTCCTTATTTCCACAAGGATGGCCGATGGAAGCTGGTGGGCTGCAAAGCTATTCTGCTTTCCTGTGGGCGTAACCAGCGCAGCAGCCTGCACAAAAGCAAGGATAGTGTGGGCAGCTATGCGACGAGCCTGGTCTAGTCCCTCATCGGTAGGCGCAGGTCCTGCAAGGTTTGACACCAGCCCATCGTAATCGATTGACATGTACTTGTAGTAGCATGCAGAGTTGAACTCCACATCATCTATCATTGCAGCGCCTGTTTCATCATCCTCGCCGGTGCCCACAAGATCATCGACAGCAGTGAAGTAGTCAAACTCGTGATCCATCTTGTTTACTGATATCGCGTGGGCAACCTGTGCTGACGCCTGTACGTCGCGAAAGGCCGCGGACGTTATCATCCTGCCGAACAAGGCAATATCTGGGGTGATCGGGCGCCAGCCCGCAAGCTCTGCCGATTTCTGTAGCTCCTTGGCACTAACATCTTTGAACCTTTTGACATCGCCGGCTTCCTCGGCCGCCGCTGCAATCACATTGATTATGGTATCGACATCATGTTGCGAGATGAACATTATCTGGGCCGTTTCGAGATCTTGCTGTTCAGTGCCGTCCTTATTGCCGAAACCGGAAGCCTTTTTCCCTGCCAGGTCGGCCATGTCAGGCGGGAACCCAAGCTCGATCATTGCATCTCTTACAATGCTGGGTAGGCGCCGCGTCCGAATGCCCAGATCGACGCCTTGCAGACCCGATCTGAACACGTCCGACATCCTGATTGATCTCTTGATGCACTGGCTGGATATGCGTGACCGACGAACGCCTCCGAATATGCAATCCTTAGGGCTACCAGTATCATCCCTGTTCAGATTAGAAGGGGCGTGACACTGTATCATATGAAGCTCAATAAGCACTGCTAGTCTCCTCCTTTTTTCTGGGGCTTGTTCCCCGCCTTGCTAGCCTGGTCTCCGTAATATGAACGTGCCCAGCGCTTTCGCGCCCGCCGATCAGGATGGGACCAGAATGCAAGATCTTCAGTGAGTTTCTGCCAGTTGATTCCGACCCCAGCTGCGGCAGCGAGCTTGACTGCCTGCCGCAGCCGGTACGCCATCTCGCCTCCGCCAGACGGCATGCCGGATCCTGGATCAAATTCGCTGTCGAGCAGGGCATTCATGCGCCGGTCCATGCTATCGTTTTCCTTGGTCTTGCCCCTCAGCGTTTTCACTGCTCTCATCGTGGCGCCGATGTCGCCATCATGGTCTTGGCTATTCAGCGGGTACAGAGTTGCCACCAAGAAGTAGATGTCTTCACTTATCGAGCCGACTATCTGCTGAGGAAGTACCCGGTAGAAAAGCCCCATGGCCCCGCGTGATTCTGCCACCGCACGACCGGCATTCCGTTTGAGCACAGCCAAATCAGCCCGCTCAAGTGTCTTCAGGTTGTTTACGAACTCCTCTGCCGGTTTGAACTGTGGTTTCTCGTTCGCATCCGTACTCACTCTTCTTCACCCCCCACTGCTTTCTTCACATTATCAAGGGACATGACCATGCGCCGGAGTGATCTCGCAAGGTCTCCCCTGGCCTTTACCGTTCGCGCCATCGATTCAGAATCGGCGTCCAACGAATCAACGGCCCGGTCAAATAGGCTTGTAGCCTGGGTTGCGCTGTAATCTGACCAGTGCCGCAGGATCGAATCAATGAACTCGGCCTTGTCAGGATCACCAGCGGCCAGAGCGCCTAGAACAGCTTGATCGAACACGGGGCGCAAGGTCGCCCAATACTCCGACTGGATCCTCTTTATAACCGTATCGAACGCCCTCTTGTTCCCTTTGCCCTGCCTCGGATAACACGCCTTGAAGGCACGCGAAAGGTAATATGCGATACTTTCGGCCAGTTCAATGCAGTATTGAGCAGTGGAAGCCGCGCGCGGATTGTCCGCCACTTTCGCCGGCAAAGCAAGTCTCTCGCACTGCCACTCGAACACTTTCATCTGATCGGTTCTCATCCCATACACAGAGATCTCAAGGCGATCAGAGGAACCAACATACCCATCCCGCTGGAGCTGCAGGTACTGATCCACAATGGCGGGCCTTGAGTAACGAACCTTGCCCTTTGACTTCTCGTAGTCCTCCTTGCGCAGAAGCACAAGTGGCCCCACATCCCTCCACAGTTCCCTTTCGGCGCCGGGTTTTATGGCAAACGATCCTCGTTCGTTAGTGAAATACGCAACTGCAGGGTCCTGCCAATCACCCCGGAACATGGCCCCGAACCCATATGCCATCTCCTGCACCAATACATCGCTTTGGGCGCCTGTATAAGTGCACTTGCCACCCTGTGACGGGATGAACCTTATGCTTCTAGGTCTCCACGTGTAGCCCTCGCAAATCGATTTACAGTCACGTACCTGTCCTCTCTCTATCCGCGTGATCTTCTCCCCGACCCGCCAAGCCGGAGGCGCATCACCTTCCTGCCCCAGGATTATCATGACGCAGCAGTTGAAAACTAGAGTTTCGAAGAGGTTGCTGCCAAGCACCAGAACATACCATGGCGGCGCTCCATTGATACTGGGTGAATGCCCCGCCCCGCCGGCAGTCATAAACGGGGCCACAGTGGAAAGCGCCCTGGCG
>CAYZHL010000060.1:5931-6636 GCA_964478095.1 uncultured Clostridia bacterium
AGATACACCATCTGCTGCTTCCTCACTTATCTGGAGAAATGGGTAATCGGGATCGAACAGATCGAATCTGCGTTCGCCAACCGCAGACACATACTCATCGAGCACAGCAGCATCGAATCTGCCTGCTCGAAGAAGGTTCACGAGTTGCCGGTAGCGATTAACGCCATATGCATCGATGACAAAAGCGATAAGTATCCGATAGATGCCAAGCTCGACTGCTGGTGAAGGATCAGTTATCCAGGCTAGCTCGTGTGCCCGCGCAAGAACATCAATTATGCCTAGTTCTTCGCTGTGTCCCGATGCATCCACAACGGGAATCCACGGTTTCCTGAGTGCGCTGAACGAAGCCATCACACTCACCCCCCTCGCTTCTACTCTCTCAGCAAACCAAGATCCGGGTCGAACCTGATGCAAATCTCATCGCCCGATGTGTTCATGCCTTCCCATCGTGAGTTCATCATAGGAATGATTCCATGCCCGCCCAGCCACCCCGGCCCATCGCTTATGGGTTCAAATCCTTCTGCCGGGGTTACGCCCGACAGCCACCACGTGGGCACGTTCACACTATTGAGCAGTAGTGCACGTAACACCTGCCGTGAAGGCATTGTAGACGATGAAAGCGCATCGCGGTACTTGCAGTCGTCGACAATGACGACGCTGCGAGTTTCATCACCAACGCGTGTTCTGGCACTGAAGTAGCTTCGG
>CAYZHL010000060.1:6678-11684 GCA_964478095.1 uncultured Clostridia bacterium
CTTCATCATTGTCGAAATGCCCTGATTCCACGCGTGCCAACTTAAACTCCTCGTCGTCGGGCTTTGGGCTAAGGTACTTGTGGGCGGCTCGCTCAAATCTGCGCGTTTCCTCGCTCAATTCGTTGAACAAGCGCTGTAGCAGGTCGTCAGTCACCCCATCGAGAGGCATGTCAGGACGGGGGTTATTGTCGTAGACTAGTTCGACAAGGCGTCTGATATCCGCCGGCAGCAAGATGTGATCCATCTCCGACAGCACACCAAGCGTCTTGAGAAGGACAAGCGGATGGTAGACTATCCCGCTCCGACCGAACCCATTTGCCGGAGAGTCGGGCAACAGCACGTGCAGGCGGGGAGCCGGACCAGTAGGTCTAGACGGCCGTGCATGGCGGTGCATACGTCCAACTCGTTGCAGTACAAGGTCTATGGGAGCGATCTCTGTGAACATCTCATCGAAGTCCACATCCAGGCTCTGTTCAATGACCTGGGTGGCGACAAGGATCGCTCGATTGGGCCTGATGGTACGCTCGGCGTCGCCAGGCGGCAGCGTACTACGCTTGTCGAAAAGATCAAGAACCCGCTTTTCAAGCTCGGCCCGTCGCCAGGCAGGAAAACGGGCATGGAACAGAACCAAGTCGCACTCATCCCTGTTGACTCTTCTAACCAATTGGCCGTAAAGCTCCTGTGCAGATCTTACGGTGTTGGCGATGACACAGATGCAGCCCCCGTTCGCTGCGGCCTCAACCACTAGATCGGCTGTTGGCTCGGGGTTCTCAAGCAGTCCTTGATGCATGTGAAGCTCAATATCAGGGCGAGGCGCAGAGGATTGGGGAATAACGGACTCGGGAGCATCGCCGCCGCCGCGTGCCAGGGTAATCAAGGGGTACGGGCACTCACCTTCGCGATTTCCCATGTCCACTGGCAGTGTACCCGAATACGCCTGAACAAGCAGGCGCCGGCGGAATGCGGGCAGCGTAGCCGACAGTAGGATTACCGGCACCCGAAGAGTGCCACACCACTCAAGCAGACGAATGAGGATCTCGTTCATGTAAGGATCGTAGCTATGGACCTCATCCACGATCAGGACCTTCCCGGAAAGGCCAAGGAGTCTAAGGTAGGAGTGACGTACATGTAGCACAGAACTCAGCGCTTGATCGACCGTGCCCACGCCATAAGAAGCCAGCAGGCCTCGCTTGGCCGGCCGAAACCACTCGACCGCGTAGTTTCGGCCGGCCTTCTTTTCGTCTTCAGTCTGAATACTGGAGGCAGGAGTATCATCATCTATGAGCCATGACATTCCGTGGACCAGCCGTATCCCCTGCTCTGTCGCCAGCCCAAGACGGTCCAGCAATTCCTGAACGCGTCCATGCATCTGATTGCTGGTTGCGGCTGTGGGAAGAGCAAAGTAGAGGCCTTCTTTGTCGCTCATTTGCGCCCACCGAATCGCCAGGTACAGAGCAGCCTCGGTCTTGCCTTCTCCCATGGGAGCCTCAATGATCGCAAGGCCAGGCTCAACGCCCCTCGCAACCAGTAGCTCTACCTCTGCCTGAATGGGGCGGAGCGCGTCGAAGCCAGGCCACATTTGCCTGAATGACTCAACAGCAGTTGGCTGCATCCCAGTTCGCAGGCCGAGGCGACCTACGGCTGCCCGAGCGGCATCCCGACTAGCGTCCACGTACGACTGAAGGTCCAGACAGGAATCCGGCGCACTGAACACCTCCGAATTTGAGGCGATCCAGTCGCTCAAGGTGATTATGCCCGACAGGATGAGCCCGACAGAACCATGATCATCGAAACGAGGCGCCCATGCAGGTGGGTCGAATACGCGGCGGAGGATACGTTCGAGCTCATTCCGAATACGATCCCATGCCCAAGCTACCTCCGGCGGTTCCGCTTCCGGATCGTCAGTGAGGAAATATCCGTGATGACCTCTGATGACTGCAGCCACTGTGTTGGCCTCGTCCGCCGGCCAGCACTCGTGAGAAGTCAGGTGATGCCTGACCCATTGCGCGCTTCTCCCGCTGTGCCAGAACTGTCTCTTATGCGGCGCCCTCGGTAGGCCTGCCGCTTGTGCGTACATCGCTAGTTTCTGAGGGCCGCCAAAGACGAACCGGCTGTCTGCCTTGCCAATGTCGTGTAGCGCGGCAATATAGCAGACCCATGGAACCATCGTGGTCAGCTCAGTACCCGCAGCCCTGGCTAGGGTTCGTGCCGTAGAACTGTACCCGGTTGTGTGCACGATCTCATGCGTCACTAATCCAGTGTCAATCAGATGGCAATATAGGGGGCGAGGAGGGTCAGACTTCCCCCACACTGCGGACAACTGTGATCCGCATGCAGCCATATCCATGCCGCCCACCTCCAAGCCCGTAGACTGTACTTGCTTGTGCAGAGGATTGCAGAAACGGCTTCAGCATATTAGTAGTCGATAGGAACAGAAAATCCTCTGTGAATTGCGCTCGTATGCGATGGTCACCCCCACTCGCGTGGGGAAAGCGCCCGCGATCGGAACTTGACTCTGAGTCCTCATGGGTACACCCCCACAGGTGTGGGGATATGAGTACTCATCTTAGCTATGTCGGTGAGATTGATCTCATAATACCATCCATGCCCATTCGTGTCAACGTACTATTAAATCGGCCAATATGCCTCCCAAATTCGCCAGCATTGCGGCAGGATGCTTGCACAACGCTGAGCCTCCGCCGTATTTCGAACCCCACCCAACAGCACCGATGTCAGCAGGAGTAGAGCCAGCTGTGTGGAAACCCCCTCCATCGATATTCATTGGGGCCACGGGTCCGGAGAAGACGAGTTCCTTGTTTCGCGATACGCAAATCATTGACGCAGTCACCGGCAACTGGCCAACAGGTATCGCCGCCATCGTCACTCTCGGGACCATATGGAGATGCGGAAAGTGCCAAGATTACAGCATGGGCACTGTCCCTGTCTGGACGCTTCCATTCCAGAGTGTCGCATACATACGCAGAAAAGAGGCGCTACGATGAAAAACGAAACGAAAAGGAAGAACCACGTCCCCAGCGCATCAATAGTCATCGCCCTGATCGCCGCCGTTGTCTTCTTCCCTTCAGTGACCACTAGAGCGGCCCAGGGCTTCGTCCCTGCAACAGTCACCCTAGAAACCACCGACCTCGGAAAACAGGCCCCGGAATCGTCGGTGGACATGGACACGTTCCTGGAGGCGGCAGTTCCGTACCTCACGTTCGAGCACGGGCAGGATCCCCTTTATGTTGCACGCAAGCAGGGCTTCATCAAGTCCGAACCCAGCGGACCTCTCTATCGAGACGACATTCTCTACCCTCTTCTGCGGATGACTTACGTCGATATCCCGAAGGGTGTAGATCTGGCGCAGTTGGCCATAGAATCCGGCATTATCCCTGCTGATGACGATATTCTGCGGCAGAACGTCCAGCTCACAGCCGATGTTGCCTGCCAGTTGATCGTGAACGCACGCAATGCTTGGTACGCCAGGCTTGAGGCCGAAAAGCCTGCCCAGCCGCTGGACATGATCAACTACTACATATCGAACTCAACCTACTCGTACCCGCGTTTCTCTTTCTCCGAAGACGGACAGGTCCTGTGGTATGCCGTTGGAGGTGAGTGGAAGGCGATAAACGTGTCGGACGGAACTACATCCAGCCGGGTGCCGCCCGACAGACCGGTAAGGGAGGAGTACCCTGCCGACGGCGACGAGAACGCCACGAACATCTACGACAACGCCGGCGTGCTGCGTGCCGTCACTATTGAGCTCGCCAGCCGCCGAAACTACATTACCGACAAGTACGTCCTCTACCGCGAGGGCCCGAACGATCCATGGAAGCGTATCGTGGATTTCGACCTGGCATTGACCCGCGATTTCGAGGTCATCGGGTTCACCGCCGACAACAAGAGAATGCTGGTGAAGACCAACTTCTACGACAACTACGTCGCCATCTACGAGATCGATCCCCAGACCATGTCGAGGGAATTGGCCTACCGCAATGAACACGCCGATGTAGCCGTAGACATGATCGCCCTGCTTGCGGGAATCCCCTCCTTCGGCCTGAAGGATCCCAAGGCCGGCGCTCCGCTGACCGCCGTGTACATCGACGACAAGCTGCGTCTTGTCTGCCTGGACGACGATATCGCAGCCATCGTCGATAACGTCCTTGAAGACCTGGGTGAGAACCAGTTCCCGGTGGCCGTCAGCCCGGATTTCGACTATGTTGTGCTCATGCACAGAGACGATAGGGATTACGGCAGTTATCGGCTCTACAATGTGAAGACCAGGACGTCGACCCCTCTTCTGTCGTCCGACATACCCACAGATGATGTCGGGCACACCTACCCGGTATCGTTCAGGGCCAGCGATGGAGCTACAGTCTTTGCATACCTCACAGTGCCGCTTGGAAAGAGCCCGCGCAACCTACCTCTGATGATCAACGTCCACGGCGGGCCCCAGGCCAGGTTCACGTGGGCCCCGAACGAGCACGCGCTGCTCGTCTCGAACATGGGGATAGCGGTGCTCTCGGTTGACTTCAGATTCTCCAGTGGATATGGGAATGAGTACACCGACTCCGCAAGCCGTAACATGCTCCTGGCACAGCAAGACGTTTTCGAAAGCGTGCAGTGGGCGATAGAGAACCGAATCGCAGACCCCGAATGCATTGGCATCATGGGGCACTCCTACGGCGGGTTCATATCCTTCTACCAGGCGGCAGTCCATCCGGATACCTATAAGGCAGTCATCTCCCTGATGGGCGTGTGGGACTGGACCGACCTGGGCGTCGAATTGACAGGCGGCGCGCCCGTCCCGGACTATCACAAATGCTCCGCGCCGGAGCCGTATACCGAACTCGCCAGGGCGTTGTCGCCGTCAAGCTATGTCGATGCGCTCAAGACCCCTATTCTGATTGTCTACTCCGGCAATGACGACGCAGTATATCCCAGCCAGAACATACGGGCTATCAAGGAGCTGACAGAGGCGGGTAATCCACCCCGGGTGGTCTACC
>CAYZHL010000061.1:0-11292 GCA_964478095.1 uncultured Clostridia bacterium
GACTACTCCTACACGCCCCAGGGCAACGTATCCTGCATATCCGGAGCGAGCGGAGGCCCTCCGTTTGAGCTTCGCTACGGATACGACTGGGCAAACAGACTGACCTCGGCCCAGGTTCTGAAACCCTCGGGGATATCGACCGTTGGTTACCAGTACGACGGAGCGGGCAATAGAACATCGGAAACCTGGTCAGGCTCCGGAGCCGTACAGTACAGGTATGACCCCGGCAACTACCTGAAGACCCGCGGCGCCGCGAATTACGCCTGGGGTCCATACGGTCAGTTGATCTCCAAGACCGAAGGCGCCGTGACGACCCAGTACGGATACAACGCCCAGCGCCTGATGAACGCAGTGAAGGTTGGCGGGGCGGCGACGGCGAACTACGAGTACGACGCGTTGGGCCGAAGGGTAAAGGCGGTCGAGGGTGGAACGACCATCGTGACTTTGCACTCTGGAAACGACATAGTGTACGAGGCGCGGAAGACCCTCAAGCAGACGCAACAAGGCAGCATTGGGGCTATGGCCATAGGTGACCCCGGGATCCCTCCGGGAGAGAGGATAGAGCCGGTCCCCGATCCAGGCGATCCGCCTCCTCCTCCGCCATGGCTTCCGCCACCGCCGCCCCCGCCGCCTCCCCCGGCGCCGGAGTATGACGTGACTGTCACGTGCTATCTCGCGCTGAACGGGAAGTGCATGGCCAAGATAGTGCGGGAGAACACCGATCCCGCGCAGACGTACTTCCTGCATGCCGACGTGGTCGGTTCGATCAGAGCGATCACTGACTCCGCAGGCCAAGTAGTCGCAAGGTTCGAGTATGAACCCTTCGGCCTGCTTGCCATGTCGACCGGCTCGATGGCTGCCGGAGCGCACAGATTCACCGGAAAGCCCGAGGACGAAGCTACCGAGCTCTATTACTTCGGCGCGAGGTACTATGACCCCGAGGTCGGGAGGTTCATAAGCAGAGACCCGGCGAAGGACGGGCTGAACTGGTACGTGTATTGTCTCAACAGCCCACTCAGATACATCGACCCCGATGGTCGATGGACACTTGCCGCTGGCGGAAATGCCGTGGCGGCGTTTCTTCTGAAGGTGGGGTTGACAGGCCAAGTAGTGATAGACGGGCACGGAAATGTGGGAATTCTGGTTGCTGCTGACGCAGGAGGAGGAACGCCCAATATCGGGGCGGCTGGCGCGTTCACATGTACTGGAGCAGATACGATATTCGACCTGCGCGGAATCGGATGTGCGGCAGGGGGCAGTGCAGGACCATTGGGACTTGAGGTAACGCGTTCGGACCAATGCATCGGAGTTACGGTCACTTGGGGCGTTTCAGCGCTTCCAGCGGAAGGGCATGGGACCATTGGCGGCTGTCTGGTCCTCGGAGTAACCGGATGGGTAGGGCGGTTTATCGAAGATCGCATCGTTCCGTGGATGTTTCGGCAGATGCAACGTCTGCCTGATCCTGTAAAGAGGATCATCGTGGACGAACTGGGTATTCCCGCGGACGCCTGCGGCGGGATGAGCAGTGGTACACCGGACTACCGAAAACCAGCCGGCAATGCTCCGAGCAGAGTCACGTACTGTGTCGTGTAGCTTCGCAGCCGGATTCTGCTCTGGCTATAGATAATGCAGCGCTGGATGGAAGGTCGCATACCTGGCTCTGGCGCCTAGAGAACCGGCCTTTGTACAGGAGGGAATGCTCTTGCGAGTAGTATTGCAGGAGTTGGCGTCTCAATTCCGTCGCATGTGGGAAGTGGGGAGAAAGAACATAGCGTATGCCGCCAGGTGGGGGACGCTCCTCTGGGTCGGCACTGCCTTGTGCGTAAACATGGGAATATCGGACATATGGGGTGTATCGGTAATTGCATTCGGCGTATGTCAATTGTACCATGCTCGTTACGTGCGAAGCTTGTTTCACGAGTATCGGGATGCACTACTGCCGTATTTTCACATGGATGCCAGGCAAGTTGATCGCTATATGGTATGGTGGCGGTACGCTGTAGGCGTAGCGAGGCTCATGGGACTCGTGGCGATCATTGGAGGCGCTCTGTCGACGATAGCCGTCCGAAGAGGGCTGTTATCCTCGCTGCGCGCAATCACTGGGGGCCAGCTTGTCGCTCATATAGCCATCATGATCGGCGTGCTCGCAATTCTCTACTCCGCTGTCATAGTCCAGCTCATGCCCGAAGGAAGTGTCTGGAGACAGAGATACATGCTGTTCTGGTTCCGAGCGTCGGGAGTCATGGTGATTCTCGTGGGCCTGCTCATGTCCTATCTCGTGCCTTGAGCCGGCAGAAGCGGTGGCCCGAAGGGGCTTCACAAGGTCGGTTGCTATCGTGCCCGAGAGGGTAGTCAGGGAAGGAGACTCTGTGAAGCTGGCGAAACGGAGGACATCGAGACGACCGCTTGACCTGATGATGGAGTCGATACGTATCGAGTTCGAATTCTCAGAGGAGATGCGTGAGTTCTTTGAGGCGGTAATCGACGGCAGGTTCTGCGTGGCCCCCGGAATAGCTGACAAGATGACTGAGGAAGACGTCTGGAGTTGCCTCATGAAGGTCTGCGCGCACGGTCCGGATCTCAGAGTCTATTCGTTCTGGGTCGCAAGGCTCGTGGCTCAGGAAAAGGCCGCGTACCACTTCTGGGCCGCAGCCCAGTTCGTGCAGCTTCTTCCCGGTTTCGACGGAGGGTTCTAGCTCAGCCTGTTCCATGCACGCAGGGCTCTCGAGCTGGATCGCGGAAACGACGAGTATCGGCAATTGGTTCTTGATCTGTCTGGCAAGGCGCCTGAGGAGGTCTTTCTCGAGGGGGAGACTGGCAAACGGGGTCCCGGAGCAGGACTGGATGCTTTGCGCCCGGGCGGAGTGGAGCCTGGATAGGGGGCGGGCATCTAGCCGAGTGCCCTGTTGACGGGCGACATGGCAGTAGACATCTCGCTCGGTGACTCGCTATTGCCCTCGCCCGTCCTGGCTACCGGTCAAGCGGCCTTACGTAGGGCCGTGATAGGAAAACCTGTGTCTAGCAGTGATAATGAACGAGGTCGGCCCGAAGTCGCAGTTCCATGGGAGCGGCACGCTTCTAAACAGGACGACCGCCGCCTTAACCTGCGCGGTTGGCTCACGAGCGAGGCCTGGACCGTCGACGGCGCGTCGTACTCCCTTGGCTACGCCTATAACGACGCCGGCGACCGCATCGGGATGGCTTATCCCAATGGCACAGCCGTCAGCTTCGAGTACGATAGCCAAGGCCGGCTGGTCAGAATCCCCGGCTACTTCGAGCAAGGGGGGCAACTGGCGCAGAAGGGGTTCGCATACGACGCCAACGGGTTTCTCACTGGCGCGACGGCGGCAAGCGGGGTGAGCAGCGCTTACGCGGTCGACGCCCAGGGCAGGCTCAAAACCATCAGCATCACGAAGCAGCAACCTGCGGAGAGCCTACTCCATCTCGCCTACTCCTACACGCCCCAGGGCAACGTATCCTGCATATCTGGAACTAACGGAGGCTCTCCGTTTGAGCTTGGCTACGGGTACGACTGGGCGAGCAGGCTGACCTCGGCCCAGGTTCCGAGACCCGCGGGGATATCGACCGTCAAGTACCAATACGACGGAGCGGGCAACAGAACATCGGAAACCTGGTTTGGCTCCGGGACCGTGCAGTACCAGTACTCAGCCGGCAATTACCTATCATCCCGCGGCGCCGCGGCCTACTCCTGGGGGCCGTACGGCCAGCTGATCTCCAAGACCGAAGGCGCCCTGACGACCGAGTACGGATACGACGCCCAGCGCCTAATGAACGCGGTGAAGGTGGGCCGGGCCGCGACGGCGAACTACGAGTACGACGCGCTGGGCCGAAGGGTGAAGGCGGTCGAGGGCGATGCCACCGTCATAACCTTGCACTCCGAACATGACATAGTGTACGAGGTTCGAGAGGTTCGCGGCCTCAGCATTCCTCCTGGAGAGATAGAGATTCCTCTCCCTGAACCAGGCGAACCGCTTCCTCCACGTCCGCCGCGTCCTCCGCCTACGCCGGCGCCGGAATATGACGCGACTGTAACCTGCTATCTCGCACTGAACGGGAAGTACCTGGCCAAGATAGTTCGCGAGAACTCCTATCCCGCGCAGACGTATTTCCTGCACGCCGACATGGTCTGTTCGATCAGAGCGATCACCGACTCCGCGGGCGAGGTAGTCGCAAGGTTCGAGCACGAGCCGTTCGGCTTGCTTACCATGTCCACCGGCCCGATGGCCGCCGGGGCGCACAGGTTGACCGGAAAGCCCGAGGACGGCGCTACCGAGCTCTACTACTTCGGAGCGAGGTACTACGACCCCGAGGTCGGGAGGTTCATCTCCAGGGATCCTGTATGTTACGGGCTCAATTGGTACTCGTACTGCAGCTTGAGCCCTGCAGTAGCGGGGCCTCTGTGCATTGCTTATCGGATTTCTGATATAATATGTACACCTGAAACGTGGAGGTGTAGACCATGCCAATGATTATACCCAGCTCAGACCTTAGGAACCGGTACAACGAGATTTCGGAGTTCTGCCGCGAGCACGCTGAGCCGGTGTATCTCACAAAGAACGGCAGGGGCGATCTGGTCGTGATGAGCATGGAGGTCTATGAGCGACTTGTCGGAAGGTCAGAGCTCTATAGGTTGCTGGATGATGGATCTGAAGATATGAGAACCGGGAGAACCAAGCCGTTTTCGGAGGTGTTCAGCGACGTGCGGAAGGATCTGCCATGATCAGCGAGTACGCCGTCTACATGACCGGCGCGGCCCATCACGACGTTGCCGAAATCATGCAATACGTAGCAGAGGGACTAGCAGAGCGGATCTTCCGCATACGCAAGACGCGGGTTTTTTCCGGCGATGCAGGCAACGCGTGGCCGCTACGCGACGGGAAATCGGGCGGTTGACAGCTTCGGCGGTCTGCGTTATAGTCTACTCATAAGTAGACTACCCAAAAGTATACTACTTATGAGTAGATATCTGTAGAACACTGTGCATGGAGGAACAACGGCATGTTTCTGGGGCGGATCAATGAGCTCAACGAGCTTAACTCGATGTACGCCGAGAGTGGGTTCAGATTCGTGGCCATTTACGGTAGGCGACGCGTGGGCAAGACCGCGCTGATCTCTGAGTTCTGCAAGGGTAAGGACTGCATCTTTCATGTCGCTATTGAGCAGAACGACAGGGCGACGCTGGAATCTTTTTCTAGGGACGTACTCCGAATATTGCCCGCAGCGCGGTCGATGCTTGACGTCTTCCCGTCCTGGGAGAAGGGGTTTGAGTACATTGCCGACCAGGCTGGGCATAGACGCATGGTGGTTGCCATAGATGAGTATCCGTATCTGGCATCGGCGAACAGGTCCATCTCGTCCGTGTTGCAGAAGGCTATTGACACCCGACTCATGAACACAAACCTGTTTCTCATTCTGTGCGGGTCTTCAATGAGTTTCATGGAGAACCAAGTGCTTGGCTACGCGAGCCCGCTCTACGGTCGCCGCACGGGTCAGCTTAAGGTAGAGCCGTTTGACTACGCCGATAGCAGCCTGTTCTTTCCCCGCTACACGCTCGAGAACCGCCTGACTGCATACGGTGCCGTTGGCGGAATTCCCCAGTATCTTCAGTACCTGTCGCAAGAAGACGACCTTCTGGCGGGATTGGGCCGCAGCTACTTCAGACCCACTGGGCACCTGTTCGAGGAGCCCTCAAGCCTCCTCAAACAGGAGCTCCGGGAGCCGGCGACGTACAATAGCATCATCGCGGCGATTGCATCGGGCGCCAGCCGTTTGAATGAGATAGCCACCAGGACAGGAGAGGACAGCAAGAAGTGCGCTAAGTACCTCAAAACCATGCTCGACCTTCGCATACTGAAGAAGGAGATTCCCATCGGCGCGAAAGCAGAGCGCAACAGCCTGTACTCAGTATCTGACAACATGTTCCGTTTCTGGTACAGGTTCGTGCCCGAGAACATCTCCAACATCCAAGCGGGCATGGGCGACATCGTTATGACAAGGCGGGTGCTCCCTGCGATTCCCGACTACATGGGCAGAGTGTTCGAGGATGTGTGCATCCAGTATATGATGCGCCGGAACAAGAGTCTTTCGCTTCCGATTATGTTTGACGAGATTGGTAGATGGTGGGGGAATCATCCCGCGCTTAAGCGGCAAGAGGAGATCGATTTCATTGCGCGGACAGGCGATTACGCCATATTCGGAGAGTGCAAGTGGCGAACAGACCCGATGGGCCCAGGCGCACTGGACAGCCTGATCGCTGCGTCTTGGGCGCTTCCGGGATATCGGGATCGGCACTACATGCTGTTCTCAAAGTCCGGCTTCACGCAGAGCCTCATCGATGAGGCCGGGCGTCTGGGCAATGTAGAGCTCGTGACGCTTGATCAGCTGTTCGATGTGTGAGGTGCTCGATATGTGAGTTGACCGGGACCTCGGGTAGTTATCCCTCCGGGGAACACAGGATTAATGGCGCTGGCGACGAAGTAAACACAGTATGCTGCGGCGCACGGCGGAGGCGGTGCGCCGAAAACTACAGACCCGCGCTGTGCGGCGCGGTTATCGGAGGGTTAGTGATGAAGAACCGGCTGGCAGTCGTGTTCGTGGCGCTCGCGATCATCGCGGCGCTGGCGGTGGGCGCATCATCAGCGGCGCCCAAGAAGGTCGCGTATATCATCAACGGCGCCTTGGGCGATCTATCTTTCTACGATTCCGGGCAGGCGGGCATCGACAGGATAGCGAAGGACTTCAAGGTCCAGACCCGCACGATCGAGTGCAACTTCGACCCCGCCAAGTATCCACAGGCGCTTCAGGCTGCGATACAGTGGAACGCGGACGCCATTTTCGTGATCTCCTACGGCTATGAGGATCTCCTCATGCAATATGCCGACCAGTACCCGTCCAAGTACTGGGTGAATGTCGACACCGTGGTCGAGAACAAGAAGAAGACCATCACCAGTGTAGACTTTGTCGAAGAGGAAGGAGCTTTCATGGCCGGCGTCGTTGCAGGCCTGGTGACCACGGATACTTCCATCCGCGGCGTCAACGCCGACAAAGTAATCGGCGCGGTGGGCGGCGAGGACGACCCTGTGATACGTTCTTTCATCTACGGCTATGAGCAGGGCGCGAAGTACATCGACAAGGATATCGAGGTCAAAACGGTGTTTGCCGGAACGTGGGATGACCCGGTCCGCGGCAAGCAGGCCGCCAAGCAGCTCTACTCGCAGAAAGCCGACATCGTCTTCCAGATAGCTGCGCTCACCGGCTCAGGCGTGCTGGAGGCGGCCCGGGAGGAAGGCAAGTACGCCATCGGCGTCGACTCCAACCAGAACCCGCTGCAACCGGGGCATGTTGTCACCTCTGACCTGAAGAATGTGGGAGACGCCATCTACGGCGTGTTCAAGACCATCGTCGACGGCACGTACAAGCCCGGTGTGGTGCTGGAATACGGCCTCAAGGAGAACGGAGTCGGGCTCGCCATCGACGAACATACAGAGAAGATCCTGCCGGCCAAATCCCTCCAGCGTGTCCTGGAGATCCAGGAGAAGGTTAAGTCGGGGCAGATCAAGGTGAAGAGGTATCAATAGCTGATAGCTTGGGACGCGCCGGCAAGCTTTGGCGCCTGGATTAGCCGAAGCGTCCGGGCCCCGGCGGTGTGTATTCGGCGCGGGGCAGGGCCGATCAATAGCAGAGCATAGCAGGCCCTGTTCTGCGCCTTGTCTGATATCCTGGAGGTGCCAAGTCACTTGGACGATCACTTCATCGAGATGCGTTCTCTCATCAAGGTGTATCCTCCCGATACCCTCGCCCTCGACCACGTCGACCTGTCGATCAGGGAAGGCGAGATCCACTCGATCATCGGCGAAAACGGGGCAGGCAAGTCAACCTTGATGAAGGTCTTGTATGGCATGATCCCCGCCAGCAGCGGCGAGATCAGCTTCCGGGGTCGTCGCGTGCGGTACGCCAGCCCGCGTGAAGCGGTGGCCGCCGGGATCGGAATGGTTCATCAGGAGTTCATGCTGGTACCTTCATACACTATTTACGAAAACGTGATACTCGGGGCCGAGCCCGTGGGGCGACTGGGCGCGCTGCGCAACGCCCAGGCGCGTCGGCGCGTGCAGTCGCTTGTCGACCGCTACGGCTTGAACCTGTCCATCGATGACAGAATACGCGTTACGTCCGTGGGCGCACAGCAGAAGGTTGAGATCCTCAAGCTGCTGTATCGCGATGTCGATGTGCTGATCATGGACGAGCCTACCGCTGTGCTCACTCCTCAGGAGACGGGCGAGCTCTTCAAGCGCCTGCGCGACTTGAACGCCGCAGGAAAGACGATCATCTTCATCAGTCACAAGCTCGACGAGGTGCTTGAGCTGTCGGACACTATCACTGTGATGCGCCGAGGACGTCGCGTCGCTACTTGGGAGAACCGCGGCCTCAGCAAGGCGGATCTTGCCCGGGCCATGGTAGGCAGAGATGTAGTCTTCTCAGTAGACAAACCTGCTGCGTGCTGCGGCGATGTGGTGTTCGAGGCCCGCGATTTGAGCTACGCGGACGCAGGCGGCAGGCGCAGGCTGGATGGGGTGTCGTTCGCGGTGCGGCGAGGCGAGATTGTGGGGATAGCCGGGGTGGAAGGCAACGGCCAGTTCGAGCTGGTGCAGCTGGCTACGGGGCTGACGCCGGTCCAGTGGGGGCAGGTCAGGATCTGTGGTCGGGACGTCACCCGTGCGCCCGTCATAGAGCGCCGCAAGCTCATGTGCTATGTGCCGCAGGACCGCAAGGCGTCGGGCAGCGCGCAGAAGATGAGCCTTGCAGATAACGCCATAATGACTCACCACTGCCTCAATCCGCGGCTCGAGTCGGTGTGGAGGGCGCTTCTGAGCCCCGGCAAGTGTCGGCGTTTTGCACAGGGCCTGGTCGATACCTTCGGCGTTCTGGCGCCAAACGTCGATACCCCGATATCGTCTTTGTCAGGAGGAAACCAGCAGAAGGTCGTGGTCGGTCGGGAGTTCCTTTTCGACGCCGACTTCGTACTGCTCGATCAGCCTACCAGAGGCGTGGACGTGGGTTCGGTAGAGTTCATCCAGCGCGAGATCATCCGGAAGAGGGGTTCGGCGGGAACCTCGGCCGCAGACGCGGACGCAAATGTGGGCGCAGACGGGAGCGCAAGCGGGGGCACAGTCGCCGCCGGCGCTGGCTGCCTGCTGATCTCTGCCGACCTGGATGAGCTGTTCAGCCTGGCCGACCGGATTCTGGTGATGCACCGAGGCCGGATCGTGGCGGACTTGGCGCCGTCCGGCACTACTCGTGAGGAAGTGGGCGAGTACATGCTGGGGGTCCGCGAATCGCAATCCGAGCGCTTGCCCCGGGTGCAAGCCCAGGCCGCATCAGCCTCAGCCTCGGTCGCCGCGGGAGAGGGGGCGCGCGCGAAGTGAGCAAGAATGCACTTACGGCCCTGGCCGGGATAGGGGTGGCTCTCCTCGCCGGGCTTGCGATCCTTTGGGCGCAGGGCTACCCGGCCCTGCCGAGCTACGCTGCGCTCTTTTCGTACAGCCTGTTTTCCAAGTTCGCAATCGTATCCACGCTGAACAAGGCTACGCCGCTCATCCTGACCGGCCTTTCGGCTGCGGTGGGATTCGGCAGCAACTGCGTGAACCTGGGCCAGCCTGGCCAGTTCCTGATGGGCGCTATGGCGGTTGCGGCGTTCGGCATCGCCTGCGACCTGCCGGCGGCCATCATGATTCCCCTTGCGATAGTGGTCGCTCTGGCTGCCGGGGCGCTCTGGGCGGGGATTGCCGCAGGCTTTCGCCGGCGGTTCAACATGGACGAGTTCATCACAACCCTGATGCTCAACTTCATCGCCGACTACTTCACTCTCTACCTGATATCCGGGCCAATGTGGGACCGAGCCACTTACTCTCCCATGACCAAGGTGACCAACCCGGGCAGCTGGCTACCGATGTGGGATGGGCTGAGCGCCGCATTTGTCGTGTCTTGCGTAGCGTTTGTCATCACTTGGGTGATATGGGACAGGTCCAAGCTGGGCTATGAATGGAGAGTGATGGGCCAGAATTCCGTGTTTGCCAGGGTGGGAGGGTGTCGCAACGAGGACAATTTCACACGCGCGATGCTTCTGAGCGGGGCTCTGGCGGGGCTTGCGGGCGGGCTAATGATCATGGGAGGTATGCAGCACCGGTTCGTGAAAGGGATGGGCGCCAACTACGCCTGGGATGGCGTGATGATCGCTATCGTGGCGGCCAACGGGATGGCGCCCACGGGGCTCTATGCCCTGTTCTTTGCCGCCATACAGACGGGCGCCATGGGCATGGAGCTGGAGACGGCGGTTCCCAGCGAGTTCGCGTTGGTTTTGCAGGCCATCATAGTGCTGTTTGTGGTTGCTAGCAGAGAATCGACCCGACTTCTCATCAACAGGTTGGCGGCGAACCTCAGGGCGCGGGCCGCGGTCGCCGGCGCAGCGCAGGGTATCGGCAATGGGGAGGGGGGTGGACGCGATGCATCTGGTCATTGAGATGTTGCGATCGAGTGTGCTCGCCGCCACGCCGGTGCTTCTTGCGGGGCTCGGGGGCACGTACACGTATTACGCCAATGTGTTTAACATAGCCATGGAAGGGATGATGCTGATCGGCGCGTTCACCGCAGTGGCCGGCAGTTATCTTGCGGGTTCGTGGGTCGTCGGCGTGCTTGCCGGTATGGCGGGAGGTCTGGCGGCCGCTCTGGTGTTCGCGGTATTCGCCGTGTACCTCAGAACCGACGAATTCGTCACCGGCACAGCCATCAACATGCTGGCCCTGGGCGGCACGACCTACGCGCTGAGGCAGATGTTCCGCGTGAAGGGCGCGTTCATGTCGCCCCGGATTCAGGCCATCCCACGCATTCGTATTCCGCTTATCGGCGGGCTGCCCGGCATCGGGCCGATACTGAGCGGGCATCCATTTCTCGTCTACGTGACGCTGGCGCTGGCTATCCTGATCGAGTGGCACATATTCCGCACACGCTATGGCCTGCGTCTTAGAGCGGCCGGCGAGGATCCGAGGGCAGTGGACTCGGTGGGCGTCAGTTCGGACCGGATACGGGCCCAGGCGATACTGATCTCGGGCGCGCTATGCGGGCTGGCCGGTGTCTATCTGTCGCTGGGTTATGTGACGCTGTTTGCGGAGAACATGTCGAACGGTCGCGGCTGGATCGCGCTGGCAGTGATCATACTCACGCGCGGTCGCCCGCTTGGGCTGCTCACCATGTCGCTGGTGTTCGGATTCTTTGACG
>CAYZHL010000061.1:11302-11617 GCA_964478095.1 uncultured Clostridia bacterium
CAGCCTTCAGAGCACCAAAATACCACCGCAATTCACCCAGATGGTGCCGTACATCGCGACTATAGCCGCTCTTTACCTGTATTCCAGGGAGAAGAGACAGGCGCCGTCTGGGCCGAACGGGCCCACGGTGTCGTCCGGGCAGGCCGGACAGCAGGCCGAGCAGCAGGCCGGCCAGATCGGGTAAGGCCGGAACGATTGGCGGTCGGTTGTCGTTAGGTAATAAACGTGTTAATCTATAGCCGTCCAACAGGCGTTTTGAGACTGTCCAAAGGGAATGAGAGGGGGCGCATGTCATGAAGAGGACTGGGCTTGTGG
>CAYZHL010000062.1:0-4487 GCA_964478095.1 uncultured Clostridia bacterium
GAGAAAGGCCTAGGGCAAGGCGAATCCCCGAGCGGGATGTTCACTGTCATGTTGCCTGCCTAGTACGGTTGCCATCACAAGTCCGCCGCTGATCGCACTGTATTCCCTCCACTGTTCTTAGCTATGTACATGGCTTTATCGGCCATACGGATTGCATCCAATACTGTCTCGCCGTGTTCCGGCCATGATGCTACGCCAATGCTCAGGCCGGAATCTACTTTCGCTCCATCCACCAGGAAAGGATTGCTGTCTGAGACCTGCAGAATCCCCATTGCGGCGGCAGCGGCCTGTTGAAGGCCTATGCCCAACTCGGTGTTCATCCACTTCTGCAAGTATCGCACGTTATGGGCTTTGGTAAGCGTATCGGTTTCCGCTTCTTCGGTCTTCCGGACGAGTTCCTTCTGAAGTGCGATTTCGAGCCTGAGGGATACTACGCCGAGGAATACGATTGCGAACGCAGTATTCCCCATATGAGATGAGAGTAGCACGGCAACAACTGTCAGGAATGTCCGTTGAGGCAGTATGGCTTTCCTATCTGCGTACGCCAGTCTGATAAAGCAGTTCTTCCAGGGCTCTTTGCTGTCTATGCTTCTTGATACGCTCACAAACAGGATGTTCAAGATGTCGAAGGTCAGCATCAGCAGAAAGACCGCCGGAACGTCTCGGCCGGCGGCAGGAATGCCTGGTTGCCAGCCCAACTGCAAGCCTACAGCCTCTGCAGCACACGCGCAGATGGAGCGCATTGAACAGGCAGTTAAGGAGCCCGTGGCGCTTTGTAAAGAAATGAAGCAACATCGCCGGGGCTATCACGAGAATTGCTGCGCTGCAACCGTGGGAGTAAAGAGCGCCCATGAGAAGGGGGAAGCCGGGGTGGAGCCTGACATTCGACGGCAGTGTAGCTGGGAGGTGATACGAGACGAGCCCGAGGATCGACAGCAGCAGTGCGGTCCTCGGCTCGGGCAGCGGCCTGGTGAGCGCTATTCGTATATTCAAGGGCAGACCGGCAAGCGCAAAGGCCGAGAAGTAGAGGGCTAGTGCCACTGCGTCGCGGCCTTCAGGCTTGGTTGTGATCAAACGGTTAACGGGTTGAGGCTTCTTCAGTTCCTGAGCATGGCCGGAATCATCCGCAAACCTCTTGGCAGCGAATCTACGGATCGGGCGATTCAAGCGTCTCGCCCCTCTCTGCCTGCGGAAGCACACCAACACGCCTGGCCCGCCTCAAGCTGATCAACCGATGCACTGGTACTATCTTGTTACCTGTTGGATCGTTCGGCATCCAGGCAGAAGACTCCTCTGCCAGAACGCACATGACATCCCTGCAGTCGTCCGCGCGGCCAACGTTGAGGATGATCCGCTGCCCTCTCGGCCAAGACCAGCGTCCTGCCCGTCGCCGCCGATGCATGCAGCACAGCCAGGATGGCCGATTGGACATCAGCAACAACCGCCTAACCGATCATTCACAACAAGGTCCATAAAGGTGATAGACTGTACAGAAAGAAACGCGAGCCAGATACCGAGCTTGGCAATGAGAGAACGACTTTCTGCTTTCTATCTCAGGGAGCAGCAGATCGATGAGGGCTGGAGGAGACAATGTCAGTAGAGAGAGTCAAGGAGTACTTCCGTGGAAAAGGGATTGAGGAACGGATTCTGGAGTTTGATGTTTCAAGTGCCACCGTAGAGCTTGCGGCCAAGGCTCTCCGTTGTGAGGGCAAGCGGATCGCGAAAACGCTTTCATTTCACGTGGGCGACAGAGTCGTCTTGATTGTCACTGCCGGAGACGCCAAAATCGACAATCAGAAGTACAAGGCTCAGTTTGCAGCAAAGGCAAGAATGCTATCATGTGAAGAAGCAGAACCGCTAACAGGCTATCCGGTGGGCGGCGTTTGCCCCTTTGCCGTAAATGCTGGTGTTGACGTCTATTTGGACGAGAGCTTGCGCCGATTTGGGACCGTTTTTCCCGCCTGCGGTAGTTCCAATAGCGCGATAGAACTCACTATAGAGGAACTGGAGGAACACTCAGATTCTCTTGGTTGGGTTGATGTGTGCAAGGGTTGGGAATGATCTCTGTCTGAGTACAAGAGGCGGGCGACGCTCTCGCTTGCAGGCGTGCCAATAGCTACGCCGGGAGAATGATGTCTTGAGGGACGTCTTTTGCGTATCTGATGAACAACCAGATATCTGTGTAATACCCCGTACTTACCCACTGCCAAGAGAATGTCATTCATCACCATTGGGATTCGACAGGCATGCGCCTGACAACCGGGCAGCCGCCGCCTACACTCTACACATTCTGATCTTCTTCCGCGCCTCTTCGCACACGGCCTCGATTCCAGCCTGCCGTGCAGCTAGTGCATGGGAAGCCCTAACGTCGCCCACAGAATCAACCAGCTTCTTCAGGCTGCGCGCATGGGCTATCCGAAGATCAGTTCCAACATTGAACTTCCTGATCCCGCTTCGTATCGCCTCTTGCACAACTTCGTCGGGAAGATCTGACCCTCCGTGTAGCACCAATGGCTTATCAACGCGCCCCGCGATGGCCCTGATCAAATCGAACCGTACGTCAGGTGTGCCAATGTAGAGCCCATGCGCGGTGCCTACCGACGGCGCTAGAGCATCTACTCCGGTCGCCGCCATGAATCGCTCGGCCTGGTCCGGATCGGTCAGCCAGTCCGGGCCGTCTCCCATCGCGTTGTCCTCCCGACCGCCTATCCGACCAAGCTCAGCCTCTACGGACACTCCCACTGAGTGAGCAACATCGACCACGCTTCGCGTAACCTTCACATTCTCCTCATAGGGAAGCGCCGATGCGTCTATCATCACCGATGAGAAGCCCAGCTTGATTCCTTGCATTATCAGCGCGAAGTCAGTCGCATGATCCAAGTGAAGACACACCGGGACTCTGGCTGTACGCGCGGCAGCTGTGCCGATAGCGGCCATGTAGTCGATCCCCACACGCGCCAGCGCAGATTGTGTGACCTGGATTATCACGGGAACATTCTCCAATTCAGCGGCCTTGACGATGCCAAGCATGTCATCGAGGGAGATGAAGTTGAATGCCATAGCTGCCCCGGGGCGTTTGACCTGCTCAAGCAGTTGCGGGAGTGTGAGGGCGTACATGTGCTCATCCTCCAGTCTGAAAACGGGCTAAGATCATTATACTCGCAGAAACGAACACGTGGGGGATACCAGATATGAGATTACCCAAGGGGCGCGAGTCAACAGACCCGGGCCAGATGCAGTTGGAGAATAGGTCCACTGTACTCAGGCTGCTCAGGATTGTCGGCGCCACTTTGCGAAGAGGAGTGCTAAGGTGCGCTGTAGCTGACTTCGGCGGCAGATTCCTTGAGAAGAGGGAGATGCCTCTGGCGCTAGACCAGCCAGTTGAGGAAGTGCTGCGCACGCTGCGCACGGCCGTGTCGGATCTGATCAATCGCTTCGCCAGCAGAGGCACTATCGTAGGACTCGGTGTGTCGGTGCCTGGCCCCATCGACCTTGAGAAGGGCGAGATCCCTAGGTTGACTAGCTTGCCCGGCTGGAACGCGATCCCGATTCTGTTCTCGGCATCCACGAAGAGAGTGTAGCTACAACGCAGACGATCTCAGCGATGGCACTGGCAGGTCAAGTCCTGATCGCGAAGGCGGGAACCGAGGCCGGAGCTGCAAGATTCTTTCAGGAGCTTTCGAAGCTTCCTGACCTGCTCAGATCGCTCACGTCGCGCTACGGCGAGCTGGGCCGGACCCTTGCGGCCGACGAGTTCGATCAAATCGTGTTCCTCGGTTCCGGCCCCAGCCTCGGCATAGCGGAAGCCAGCGCATTGGCGGTCCTCGAGATGTCGGTGGAGAAATGCCTTTCGCATTAGCCTGGAGTCTTCATGCACGGGCATCTTGTGACGACTCGTCTCTGCCCTACTCTCGTGGTCTTGTATCTCTCAGACGGCGGGCGGGCTGCCGAACTCGACGTGCTGCGGCAGCTCAGTCCAGGCAAAGTAACCGCCGCGTGCATAGGCAATGGGGTTGGGGAAGCTGTCACCGCACACAAGATCGAGATGAACGCCAATATCTCCGATGCAGTTCGAGCCCTGCTGTACCTGCCTTCGACCGCGGTGTTGAAGGCGAGCCGAGCAAGCGAGAGGCCGCTGCAGGCGCCGTCGATCAGGTAATAGCCTCGGAGATATCATGCGCTCCTGCGCGGGGCATGAACGTGCTCGCATGCGTGGGTGAAACCGCCGACGAAACCCATAAGGCCGAGGCAGTTCTGAGAAGACAGATCCTCGCAGCTCACGGCATGACTCAGCGCGCGCGGATAGCCATAGCCTACGAGCCCATCTGGGCGATAGGGCCAGACAAGACCCCGCCCAGCGCCGACCACATAGAGGCAGTGTCGCGCTACATCAAACGCCTGGTGATCGACGAGTTCGGGTACGATACGGTGGTGGTGTACGGCGGTGGGTTGAAGAGAGATAACGCTGCCATGATAGGGGCGATCCC
>CAYZHL010000062.1:4497-11413 GCA_964478095.1 uncultured Clostridia bacterium
GGACGGAGGTCTCGTGGCCCTCACCAATTACACCGGTCAGATCGGCTACGATCCGGCCGAGTTCGAAGCCATTGTCGAACGATACATCGCGGGAACGAGGGAGTCCAGATGAAAAGGATACTGTTTGAGTACGGCCAAGGATATGCGGAGGCTCAGCTGCCCGACTCCACGCAAGTATTCGTGCCGGGCGAGACAGTCCCAGATCCCCCTTGCCTGGACGATCCGGCGGCAACGGCCAAGCAATCGATACTCAATCCCATCGGCATGCGCCCCATAACTGATCTAGTAGGGCGCGGATCAAAGGTGACCATCGTCTTCCCCGACAAGGTCAAAGGGGGCTTTCAGGACACTTCTCACAGGAAGGTATCGATACCGGTAATCGTTGAAGAATGCCTTAAGGCCGGCGTTGCGCATACCGACATCACGCTTGTGTGCTCCAACGGGCTACACCGGAAAATGACAGTTCCCGAGCTCAAATCGTTGCTTGGAGGACAAGTGTACCACGAGTTCGCCCGCAACAACCAGATAGTAAACCATGATTCGGAAGATACGGGCAACCTCGTGGATCTCGGATACGATGAACTCGGCGACAGGGTCATCATGAACCGCATGGTTTTCCAGTCGGACCTTCCGGTGCTCATCGGCCACGTGCTCGGCAACCCATACGGCGGTTACTCAGGCGGGTACAAGCATTGCGCCACGGGGATAACCTCATGGCAGAGCATAGCCTGTCATCACAACCCAGAGGTCATGCACAGAGGCGATTTCACGCCGGTGAGCCATTCCAGCCTAATGCGAAGGAAGTTCGACGCCATTGGCCGGCACATGGAGAAGTGCATGGGACGCAAGTTCTTCACTTGTGATGCCGTGCTCGACACTTACCAGAGGCAGATAGCAGTGTTTACGGGTTACGCCGCCGAGATCCAGCCTCTTTCATGGGAAGTCGCTGATAAGCGCATGTTCATTCCGTGGGCCGAGGAGAAGTTCGATGTCATGGTTTTCGGAATGCCGCAGGCATTCCACTACGGAAACGGCCACGGCACCAACCCCATCCTGATGATGCAGGCGATCGCAGCCAATATCATCAGGCACAAGAGGGTAATGAAGGACAATTCCGTAGTGATCTGCGCGTCTTTGTGCAACGGGTTCCTCAATGATGAAGAGTTCCAGGCGTACAGAGAGCTCTATGAGGCGTTCCAGCACAACTACAACAATGTGCTGCCTGACTGCGAACGTTACGGTGAGTGGTTCAGCCGCAGGCAGGACTATATCGACAAGTACAGATATGGCCACGGTTACCATCCGTATCACGCATTCTACATGATCTCATGCGCCCATATCGCTGAGATGAACTGCTCTGCGATCTACATTGTGGGAGCACAGGAACCCGGATACGCCCGGGGCATAGGCATGAAAACCCGCGCCACATTTGAAGAAGCACTTGCGGACGCCATGAAGTACGTCGGCGACAATCCGAGGATCCTTGTGCTTCCCAAAACATTCCAGACCATGGCGGTGCATCTACTGATGAAGGACGAGAAGCCGGAATAGTCGCTCGGGAGCAATCACGCTGCCCCGCCTTCGGCATTCTTGGGCTCCTGGTGAAGGTGGCAGGCAACAACATGCCCCTCCGCGACCTCGGCAAGGACCGGGTCCTCCGCCGAGCACACCTCCTGGGCATGCGGGCACCTGGGATGGAATCTGCATCCCGACGGCGGGTTGATGGGGCTAGGTATCTCACCTTCAAGCAGTATTCGGTGCTTCTTCCTATCAGGATCAGGCACCGGCACCGCAGACAGCAGTGCCTGGGTATATGGGTGCATGGGGGAGCTATACAAGACGCCCTTGGGAGCGAGCTCAACTAGCTTTCCAAGGTACATCACAGCTACGCGATCGCTTATGTGCTTCACTACACTCAAGTCATGGGCGATGAACAAGTATGTCAGGCCCAGGTTGCTCTGGAGGTCCTGTAGAAGGTTAATGACCTGCGCCTGGATTGACACGTCGAGGGCCGACACCGGCTCATCGCACACAATGAGCTTGGGGCTGACCGCGAGGGCCCTGGCTATCCCGATTCTCTGACGCTGCCCTCCCGAGAACTCGTGCGGGTATCGGCTTGCGTGGTATGGCGAAAGGCCCACCACGTCCAGGAGTTCTTCGACACGTTTCTGCCGATCGCCGCCGCCCGGAACGCCGTGAACGTCCAGAGGTTCGCCTACGATCTGCCCGACGGTCATCCGCGGGTTGAGCGATGCATACGGATCCTGGAACACTATCTGCATCTCCCTGCGCAAAGCTCGAAGCTCATGCTTGCCGAGCGAGCGCACGTCCATCCCGCCGAACGTCACTTGGCCCGACGTGGGTTCGGTCAGCCGCAGTATCAGCCTACCGGAGGTGGACTTGCCGCAACCACTCTCGCCCACAAGGCCCAGGGTTTCGCTGCGCGAGATGGAGAAGCTCACTCCGTCTACGGCCTTGACAACGCCCGTCCCCTTCGAGAACATCCCCTTGCTCCTGATGGGAAAGTGCTTCACAAGGTCCTTTACCTCAAGTAGCGTCTCTGCCATTTCCGACCCTCCTCACTCCGACGCCCTAGGCGGTTCTCCAGCATCTTACATTGTGCCCATCCGCGATGCTGGTGAACCCGGGTTCCTCGTTCCGGCATATGTCCATCGCGCAGCTGCACCTGGGGTGGAATCTGCACCCCTTTGGCATGCTGAACGGGCTCGGAACCACGCCGTCGATGGACTGAAGCCTCTCTCTGTCTTCATTGAGATTGGGAATAGACCCGAGAAGACCCATGGTATACGGATGAGCAGGCCTTCGGAACAGCTCCCTAACACCTGCGTTCTCCATGACCTTTCCGGCGTACATGACGATGACGCGATCTGCAGTCTCCGCCACTACTCCTAGATCGTGGGTGATGAGCATCACCGAGGCGCCCAGGTCATCTTTGAGCGCCATCATCAGTTCGAGGATCTGCGCCTGCACCGTAACATCCAAAGCTGTGGTGGGTTCATCGGCGATCAGGAGCTCGGGATTGCACGAAAGCGCCATCGCGATCATCACCCTTTGCCTCATCCCGCCGCTCATCTGATGCGGATAGTCGTCTACACGGCGCTCGGGCGAGGGAATCCCCACTGATCTCAACATGGAGATGGTCCTGTCTCTTGCATCCTGTCTTCCAAGCTGTTGATGGAGGACTATCGCCTCAGTTATCTGCTCTCCGACGGTGAGCACGGGGTTCAGACTTGTCATCGGCTCCTGGAATATCATGGCGATGTCATTGCCCCTAATGCGTCGCATCTCGTCCATGCGTTTTGCCAGAAGATCCTCGCCTTTGAAGATGATTTCGCCGCTCTCGATCCTGCCCGGAGGGTTCGGAATGAGGCGCATCACCGAAAGCGCTGTGACGCTCTTGCCGCTTCCGCTCTCCCCGACAATCCCGATAGTCTCGCCCTGGCCCAGTGAGAAGCTGACATCTTCAACAGCCGGTACTACGCCGTCCTCGGTGTAGAAGCATGTTCTGAGATTGTGCACTTCTAGCAGTGGTCTATCCATGTCGCGAGCGCTCCTTCCCACAGGGACTCACTCACATCTCGTATTTCAGCCGGTACAACACGAGTTCCTGAACTCTGAACACTTGCTCAGGATCGCCGGAGAATGAGATGGTTCGCGAGCCGAGCCGCTTAACGCCGGGGACAAGCTCGGCTGCGTCGGCCATATCGGTTCGGTAGAAGTCGATCTCCATACAGAGAGGGTTGGGCACCGACACTGGTTTGAACTGCTTGAGGCTTTGCAGTGCCTCTCTTGCCGTCTCACGTATGAGCGCTCTCGCCTTCTCAGGATGTAGCGAGCGTGCGCAGTAGCGGCTGTATCCCTCTTTCACCACAGCGCCCCTGACATCCGGTAGGACTGATTGAGTCTGTTCGACCATGGCGCGATCTCCGCTGACCATCACCAGGGGGACTCCGTAGTACCCGGCTGTGACTGCGTTCAAGCACGGTTCGTTCAGGGTGACGCCGTCGATCCGGATGTTATAGACCATCCTGCTCACCCACGAATGGTCCAGCACTCCCCTGTGGGTGCCGGCCATGGCGTGCGCTCCCGTCACGAGGAGTGCATGATACGTCTCATCTATCCCCTGCATCTGCAGGGAGTCTCTGATGGCGCCTCTGACGAGCTCAGCCTGGGGATGCAACTGCTCGGGGATGATGTTTTGCATATTGGCATGCGAGTCGCACACGACAACCTCACTCGCGCCTGCATCGATGGCGCCTTGAACGGCCGCAGTCACCTCGCCCGTCATCAGACGCTTCCCCATCTCGTATTCCGCTTCCCCGGGCACGCACTGCAGCAGGCTAACCACGCCCGCCGTGCCCTCTATGTCGGCGCTAATGAAAACTCTCAGCCCCAAAAGACTCACCCTCCCGAGACTATCCCGCAGGCGAACGCCGATACCGCCGAGGAAAATCGAGCGTCCGCCCGCAGGCGTTGTCTTGCCTACTTCTGAGCCGTGTGGAACAGGATGTAGTTTGATGCGAGCCACTGAAGGCCCTTCACATCACTCCTCACCCCGTAGATGCCCATCATCTCATAGAGGAATATCCACGGTGCATCGTTCCACACCATCTCCTGCGCCTGAGACAGGATCGACCTCTGCTTGGCCTGGTCGAAAGTCTGGAGAGCCTGTTCAAGCAGGCCGTCCACGGTCTTGTTGCTGTAGAAGCAGCGATTGTACTTCACAGGCGCCCATGAACCCGTGTTGAAGAACTCATCCATGATGGTAGCAGCCTCGCCAGTCCTCGCGCCGATGCCCATCATGACCATGTGTTTTCCAGCCTTCTTCGATTCGGCGGGATCCTTTATGATGTTGTCGATGAAGGCGGACATCTCAAATGGGATTATTTTGATCTTCACACCGACTTCAGCAAGCATGGCCTGTATGGCCTGGGGAACTTCAGGCATGAACCCTGCTCCGGACGCAGGGACCCAAAGGTTGGCCTCAAATCCCCTTGCATAGCCCGCCTCGGCCAGCAGCTTCTTCGCCTTCACCGGGTCATACTCGTAGTCCGGCTGGCCGCTGTAGCCCCACACTTTGGAGTTGACCGGAGCAGCAAGCGGTTTGGCCGTTCCCCTGAGTATCTGGTCGGTTATGACGCTCACATCAACCGCATGGTTGAGCGCCCGCCTTACGCGCACGTCGTTGAAGGGTTTTTCAAGCACGTTCAGCCCGATGAACCAGCCTCTGAGCACGGGAACCTTGCTTATGGCGATGTCCTTGCTCCGCTCGAGGCGCTTCATCTCATCAGGCATTATGGTGTTTGCCACGTCTGCCTGGCCAGTCTCGAGCATGATCACACGGGCGCTCGGCTCAGAGACCGGTTTGAACACTAGCTCGCTGATTTTAGGTTTGCCGCCCCAGTAATTCGGGTTAGCTGTCATTGTCGTATGGTCGGCAGGCATCCACTCTTTGAACAGGAATGGGCCGGTGCCCACAGGATGGAACGGATAATCGTCGCCCCACTTCTTAACAGCTGTCGGACTACAGATCAGACCTCCCAGGTCGGTCATGACGGCCAGGAAGGGAGCGTACGGCTTGGTGAGCGTGAACTTGACCGTGTAGGTTGCAGCCACGTCCACCTTCTTGATCATGTCGAAAGCTCCGCGGGCCCTGGCGACTTTCTTCGGGTCGAGCAATCGATCGAAATGCGCCTTCACAGCAGCGGCATCAAATGCAGTGCCGTCAGGGAACTTGACGCCCTTTCGCAAGTTGAAGGACCATGTCAGCTTGTCGGAGCTGACGCTCCACGATTCGGCCAGAACCGGCTCTATCTCACCGGTGCTGCCTATCCTGACGAGAGGTTCGTAGATCTGCTGATTCACTGCTGCAGAGCCCGGATCGATGGAGTTGATCGGGTCTAGGTTGGATATGTCCACATCGATAGCGTACACGATCCGTCCACTGTCTGCCCTGGCTGCGGGCGCATAAGCGACCATGGCAAATGCCGCGGCTACAACCAGAACGGCCTTGCAGAGGCTCCAGATACTCTTGGCTGGCATACGCATGTTGGTTCGTCTCCTTTCTACTTGTCCTTCAGCTTGGGATCCAGAGCATCGCGAACCCCGTCTCCCAGCAAGTTGAAACCGACCACGGTCATGAGTATGGCTAGGCCCGGGAAAGCGGCAATGTGAGGAGCCACTCGTAGTACGTCTCGTCCGCCGCTGAGTATAGCTCCCCACTCCGGCATCGGAGGTTGCGCGCCAAGGCCGAGGAAGCTTAGGGACGCCGCAGCGAGGATCGTGGTCCCCAGCCGCATGGTTGACATTATGATCACCGGAGTCATTATGTTTGGAAGAATGTGAAGAAACAGAATGCGCGCATCTGTGTCTCCTATCGCTCTGGCGCTCTCTACGAATTCCTGTTCCCTAAGGGACAAGACTCTGCTCCGGACCACCCTCGCAAAGCTCGGTACCGAGTACAGGCCCACAGATACCATGGCGTTGAACAGACCGCGCCCTAGAACCGATATGATCGCTATCGCTAGCAGGATGCCTGGAAACGCCAGCAGCATGTCCATCAGCCTCATGATAACCATATCCACCCAGCCGCCGTAATACCCGGACAGAAGCCCTAGCAGTGTGCCGACCACTGCGGCGATCGTTACACTCACGATACCCGCGAGCAGCGAGTACCTACTCCCGTACATTATCCGGCTGAGCATGTCGCGACCGAGGGTGTCGGAGCCAAGCCAATGCTTGGCGCTCGGCCCCTGGAGCCTAGCCATAAAGTCAGGCTTGTTTGGGTCGTAAGGCGCTATCAATGGCGCAAAAACGGCCACGGCAACGAAGAACAGCACGACGCATCCGCCTACTACCGCCATGCGGTTCCTCAACAGACGGCGCCACACGGCCC
>CAYZHL010000063.1:0-8339 GCA_964478095.1 uncultured Clostridia bacterium
GTACATGCCCGTGGCGTCGTTCAGCTTGACTAGGGGCGCCGGCAGGAACGGCTCAAGGAATGACTTGACCCCTACCGGCCCTGCGCCGGGACCTCCGCCTCCGTGCGGCGTGGACAGGGTCTTGTGCACGTTGAGGTGGACTACGTCGAACCCCATGTCGCCGGGGCGGGACTTGCCCATTATCGCGTTGGCGTTGGCGCCGTCGTAGTAGAGCAGCGCGCCGCACCCGTGCACCAGCTCAGCTATTTCGCGCACGTTCTCTTCGAACAGGCCCAGCGTGTTTGGATTCGTGAGCATGAGCGCGGCTGTGTTCGGGCCGACTTTGGACCTGAGGTCGGTTATGTCCACGTTGCCCCGGTCGTCCGACTTGACTACTACGATCTCCATCCCGGCGCCCGCAGCGCTGGCCGGGTTGGTGCCGTGGGCTGAGTCGGGCACAAGCACTTGTGTGCGGTGCTCGCCTCGCGATTCGTGGTACGCCCGGACCATGAACAGACCGGTGATCTCTCCGTGCGCGCCTGCCGCGGGCTGGAAGGTGAAGCGGCTCATCCCGCACAGCTCCGACAAGTACCGATCCATAGAATAGAGGAGTTCCATTGCGCCCTGTACGGTCGCTTCGTCCTGATCGGGATGGATTCGAGCGAAACCAGGCATGCGCGCGGCGTCCTCGTTCACCTTCGGGTTGTACTTCATAGTGCACGAGCCCAGCGGGTAGAACCCGTTGTCTACGGAGTGGTTCAGCTGCGAGAGGTTGACGAAATGCCTCACTACATCAATCTCGCTCACTTCCGGCAGGCCCGGAGGGTCATTCCTCAGGGCGCGCGCTGGGAGGAGCGAACTCAAGCTGGGAGTGGGCGCCTCCGGGGCCGGAAGGCCGACAGCGGTCCGCCCAGGTGACGATAGATCGAAGATGAGCGGTTGCGGGCCTTTCATGCTAGCACCTCCAGTTCCCGGATGAGTGTGTCGAGCTGTTCGCGAGTACGCCGTTCAGTTACCGCCCACAGCGTGCACCCTGAAAGCTCGGGATACTCGCATTCGATCGACTTACCGCCGATTATCCCGGCAGCCAGGAGCTCCTCGTTCATGTCGTCGGCGCACACCGAAGAGCGCACAACAAACTCGTTGAAGAAGGGCCCGGACAGCGGGATTGCGAAACCGGCGATCGATTCCATCCGATCACGCAAGTAGTGGGCTCTGTACAGACAAGTCTCAGCCACTTTGCGCAGCCCGGCCGGCCCCATCAGGCTCAAGTATATGGTCGATGCTAAAGCGCACAGCGCCTCGTTGGAGCAGATGTTGCTGGTGCGCTCTCGCGCCGGATGTGCTGCTCCCGCGCCTGAAGCGTGAGCACGAACCCCCGCCGGCCGCTGCTGTCTACTGTCTGGCCAACGAGGCGGCCCGGCATCTTCCGCATAAGCTTGCCCGTGGTTGCAAAGAAGCCCAGCAGCGGACCGCCGAAGCTCATGGGTATCCCCATAGGCTGCCCTTCACCCACGGCAATGTCGGCCCCGTACGATCCGGGCGGCGCCAAGATCCCGAGCGAGATCGGGTTTACGATTGCCGCGAACAGGCCGCCCGCCGCATGAACCGCCGCCCCCAGCTGCTCCATCTCTTCCACAACGCCGAAGTAGTTGGGCGACTGTACTATGAGGCAGGCAGCGTCGGCGGCAAGGTCCGTCGTCACCCGCGAGACCGGGGTTATGCCTCGGCGCTTGCAGAAGTCGACCTCGACAACGTTTATGCCGCGGGGCGCGGCGTACGTCTGCAGAACCTGCCGGTACCTGGGGTTGACTGCCCTCGACACAAGCACCTTGTTTCGCCTAGTGGAGGCGCATGCCATGATTGCCGCCTCTGCAGTGCCCGTGCCTGCATCGTACATGGAAGCGTTGGACACTTCCATGCCGGTAAGCTCCGAGATCATGGTCTGGTACTCGAAGATCGCCTGCAGTGTGCCCTGGCTTACTTCCGCCTGATAGGGAGTGTAGGCTGTGTAGAACTCGCCGCGGCTGATCAGATGATCCACTACGCTCGGGATGTAGTGGTCGTATATACCGGCGCCGAGGTAGCACGCATATTCGTCGGCGTCTACGCACCTTGACGCCAGGCGCGCGACTTCCGACATGAGCTCGGCTTCGGTGAGCGCTGCCGGCATGGCCAGCGGGCGGTCCAGCCTGAACTCCGGCGGGATATCGGCGAAGAGGTCGTCGACGGCGCCCGCGCCGATGGCTTCGAGCATGGCCCGGGCGTCGGCCTCAGTATTCGGTATGTACCTGTGCGGCGAGCCCATCAGTGGCTGGCCTCCTTCACGAACTCGTCGTACTCGGCCCGGTCCATGAGGGCATCCAGTTCCTTGGGGTCGTTCATCTCAATTCGGGCGATCCATGCCTCATCCATCGGGCTCTCGTTCAGCAGGCCGGCCTCGTCTTCAAGAGCCTCGTTCGCCTCGACAACTTCGCCCGACACCGGGGCGAACACGTCCGACGCTGCCTTCACCGATTCTACCGCAGCGAGTCGTTCGCCCGCCCGGACCTCGTCCCCGATCACCGGGAGTTCAACGTAGACCAGGTCGCCCAGTTCCTGCACAGCGAAGTCGGTAATGCCTACTGTGGCTATGTTTCCTTCGACTTTGACCCATTCATGGTCGCGAGTATACTTAACTGCAGACATCTTCACACTACTCCTTCCTGTATGCCTTCTTGTAGAATGGAGTCTTGATCACTGTGGCCGGAACGGCTTTGCCCCGTATGTCGATGGCGAGCTCCGTCCCGGGCCGCGCGTGTTCGGTGGATATCAGGGCCATTGCTAGACCCTTGTTGAAAGTTGGGGAGAACATCCCGCTCGTGATTCGACCTATCTGCTGGTCCGCAGCCATCACCGGATAGCCTTCGCGCGGAACGCCGCGCCCGGCGAGCTCCAGCCCCACAACACGGGAGGTCAGTCCATGCTCTTTCTGGGCGGCAAGTGCTTCGCGCCCGATAAACTCGGACTTACCGAGCTTGACAAAAAAGCCCAGGTTGCCCTGAAGCGGCGAGATGTCTTGTGAGATCTCATGACCGTACAGAGGCAGCGCCGCCTCGAAGCGGAGGGAGTCGCGGGCGCCCAGGCCCGCCGGGGTCAGCCCATCTGCCTTGCCCGACTCCAGGAGAGCGTCCCAGATATGGCGGGCGTCTTCCGGCTTGCAGTAGATCTCGAAGCCGTCTTCGCCCGTATATCCAGTGCGCGACAACAGGCATTTCCGCCCGGCGACCGTGGTTTCGGGTTGGCACCAGAAGAACTTGATCGAGTCGAGGTCGCACGAGGTGTTCTTCTGCAGGATGGTCTGGGCCGAGGGGCCCTGTATCGCGATCTGAGCTACCTGCGCTGAGATGTTCCTGACTGTCACATCATATCCCGACGCATTTCCGCTGATCCAGTCATAGTCTTTGTCGGTATTCGAGGCGTTGACTACTAGCCAGTAATCGTCGTCGCCTATTCGGTAGATCAGTATGTCGTCTACCACGCCTCCGTCCGCGTAACACATGGGACTGTAAACGATCTGGTGGACCTGCATCTGCGAGCAGTCGTTGGTCACCAGATGCTGGATGAAGGCCATGGCGTCCGGCCCTGTTAGGTGGATCTCGCCCATGTGCGACACATCGAACAGGCCAGCCCGCTCCCTCACAGCGCGGTGTTCCTCAAGTATGCTGGTGTACTGCACGGGGAGTGCCCAGCCGCCGAAGTCAACTATTCGCCCGCCAGCCTCCACGTGCGCCTCATACAGTGGGGTTTTGCGGAGCTCCAACATCACGCCACCTCCTCATTCCTTACCACGAACGTGCTTTGATTGATATTCATTATGCCTTCCTAAAGTCCTTCTGGTTGATTCGCCAATGAGCCCTGGGATTGACCGGCGCCCACAGGCAGTCGCCGCAAAGAGGGAGGAACGGGCATCATAATGGGCGAATACAAGAGCAGACTCGCGCTGCCGCCAGCGGCCGATAGCTAGGAGGAACAGGAGTATGCACGATATCGCGATAATCGGCGGAGGTCCAGGGGGTTACGTATGCGCAATCCGAGCCGCCCAGAACGGTCTGTCAGTTGCACTCGTGGAAAAAGACCAGCTCGGAGGCGTGTGCCTTAACCGCGGCTGTATACCTACGAAGGCTCTTGCCCACACTGCTGATGTCATGGAGAAAGCGGGCCACGCTGCGGAGCTGGGCCTCGTCATCCCGGAAGTGCGTCTGGATTTCGCCCGTGTCATGGCTAGAAAGGACAAGGTCGTTGCCAAGCTGCGCGGCGGTGTCGGCCTGCTGCTCAGGAGGCGCAAGGTCGACGTGTTCACCGGCGTGGGCACGCTTGCCGGCACGCGCGCCGTCGAGGCGACTGCCCCAGACGGGTCGATTACGCGCATCGAAGCCCGCAACATAGTCATCGCTACAGGGTCCGAGCCCATTGCTCCCAGGATGTTCGGGCATGACGGCGTCAATATGCTTACCAGCGACGATGTTCTGAAACTGAAGGAACTGCCCGAAAGCGTACTGATTGTGGGAGCCGGCGTAATCGGGTGCGAGTTCGCCAGCATCTTCCGCACCTTCGGCTGCGAGGTGACTGTTGTCGATATCATGCCCAACATACTGCCCATGGTCGACGAAGACGTGGCCAACGCAGTGCGGGCGGCATTTGCGAAACGGGGCATCAAGATACATACCGGCACGAAGATCACGTCAGTGAAGGTCGCCGATGGGCGTGTCGAAGCCGCCTGCGAGGATGGCAAGACCCTGTTCGCGCAGAAGGGTGTGCTGTCAGTTGGGCGCCGCCCGACCACTGGAGGGGTCGGTGCCGCTGATGTGGGCATCGACACGGGCGATGCAGGCGAGATAATCGTCGATTCGCAGATGAGGACCAGTGTGCCGGGAGTGTGGGCGATCGGTGATGTCACAGGCAAGTCTCAACTGGCCCATGTTGCCTCCGCGCAGTGCCTGGCAGTGGCAGCCAACGTGGCCGGCCAGAGCCGCAGCATGGAGTATTACGCCGTCCCGAACTGCATATTCACAAGCCCGGAGGTTGCCGCGGTGGGCGTGTCCGAGCGGAGCGCTGAGGAGTCGGGCATCGATCATCGGGTAGGCAAGTTCTCGCCGATTGCGTCAGGCAAAGCAGTTGCCATGGGAGCTCCGGAAGGCTTCGTGAAGATCATAACCGACGGCGCAAGCCGGGTAATCGGAGGCCAGGTTGTGGGGGCGCATGCATCTGACCTCATAGCCGAAATAGCTTTGGCGGTATCGCATCGCCTCAAGCTGGAAGATATCGAGCAGACCATCCATGCTCATCCCACTTTGGCTGAGGCTACGGCGGAGGCGGCCGAGGCAGTCGAGGGCCGGGCAATACACATCTGATGTCGTCTTTTCTCTGACGTCGCCCTAGACCAATCTACATGTTTCACGCTGCCCGCGTGCTAGAATCATCCATGACATCAACGTATCGCGCATTGAAGACGCCGCCGCTTGGCGGCGTTGATATGTGCCGGAAGGTGGCGTGGATGGCAGACGAGCGCGTGGGAGTATTCACGAGAGAGAAGGGGCGTGCGGGCCACACGCGCAGCCCACACAGGAAGCGCAGTGATGAGGGGAAACCTCGGCCAGTCCATCCTCGCCTCCGCACTCGTCTCCATTCTCGCCTTCGTGTCGCCCTGGTTTCGAAGCTCGCGGCGTTTGGGGTCGCGGGCTTCCTGGCCGGAACCGTCAGGCTATTCGGCGCCTATTCCCCTTTCAGCATAGTAGTAGTGGCGGCTGCCGCAGCATGCTGCGATTGTGATGCGGTGGGCGTCATGCCGACCATTGCAGGCGCGCTTATTGGCGGCGCATTCTCCGGCGGGCCCACTCAGGTTGTGGCCCTGGCGGTATCGTCGGCGCTTTTTCTCGCGTTTCCCGAGCGCGTCAGGAAATGGACTGTTTGGTCCGCCGGGATCGGCGTGTTTGTCGCGTCCTTAACAGGAACGGTGTTTGCCCAGGTCATGGTGGGCCAGGGTGTGCACTTGCCTGTGGTAGCCCTATCCGAAGCCGCGATTGCCGGCGCCGCGGCCGCGGTGATGATCCCGGCAGCGCGATCGGCTCGGGGTTCCGGGGGAGCCCTGCGCCTTCCGTCACGCCTGGATGCAGCGGCCCTGCTGCTTGCGGCGGGAATCGCCTGCGCCGGTCTGGGCCGAATCAGGTTTGCGGGGGTGTCGCCCGGAGGAATCCTTGCGTTTTACGTGTCGGCGCTTGCGGGGATGGTCGCAGGCCCGGGCGGCGGAGGCATCACCGGGGCCTCGGTCGGGATGGCAATGTCGGCAGCCGGCGAAACCGGCTCAATCATGGCCGGGGCCGCTGCCGTCGCTGGAGCCGCCTCCGGGGTCATGGGCAGACAGGGCAGAGCATTCGCGGCCTTCATGATACCGCTGGCGGCCGTGCTTGCCGGGCGACAGCTCGGAACAGGCGGCGAACTGACCCGGTTTCTCATCGAGTCGTGCGCGGCTGCGATCTTGCTGATGGCCACGTCCGGCAGGTGGGTGGGGGAGATAACCTGGAGGCTTCCACGCGAGGCCGGCGCGGCCGGGCTCCAGCACGAGTATCGCGCCCGAGTGCACCATCTGGTATCTGAAAGATTGCTCGCGGACGCCAGAGCTTTTCGAGACCTTACGATGGCGTACAGCGGCGCGCCCATGGAACCTGTGGAGTCGGTGGGACTCTGGTCGGTCACAGCTCCTGCGGCGGCCACTGCGACCGCCGGCACTGATTGCGGGCACGACGTGGGTGACCGGCCGCAGAACATAGCATCATCTGTAGCGGACGTCCGGGCCCGGGCATGCTCGGGATGTGCATCCTACGACACGTGCTGGAAAGAGCTCTTCTTTCGGACCTATCGGGACATAGTAGACGCACTGGCCATGGCTGAGCTGTACGAGAAGGTCGATGCGGCGGGGTTGCCCAAGAGCCTTGGGAGCAGGTGCTCCCGTCGCGACGCACTTGCCGAGGCGGCTTCTCGCGTCGGACGGCCGACGACGGCGGCCGGCATCGGATCCGGCTCCGGCTCTGGTTGGGGCGTAGGCGCCGGCGCCGCGCTGTCGGCAGAGCCTTCGTTTTCGGTGCCGCTCGAGGTTGCAGCGGCTATGCTGTCGCTGCAGACAGCCGGGGTCGCCCGTGCGCTTGCTCGCGCGGCGATGCGGGCGGAGTCGACACTGGTATCCGACGAGGATGCTGAGCAAGAAGTGCGCGGCCGCTTGAAGCGGGCCGGTATCGAGGCAAGTTGCGTGAGCGTCTCCCATACCGGGAATGAGGGACTAGAAGTACAGGTAGTAAGGGCGTCGTGCGGCCGCTCCGACGAGTGCGTACGTACGTTGGCCCCGGTCGTGTCGGGCGCGGTTGGGCGCGCCATGTCGGTATGGGATCGCCAGTGTAGCCTAGAAGCGCCCCAAGACGCGTTTACCGAGTGTACTGTGCGCCTTTCGTCTGCATGCCAGTTCGTTCTGGAGACGGAGTCGCTTTCAGCGCCTGGGCTGGAAGATGATGCGAATGGAGACTCTCATCTCCTGGTCAGTCTGGAAGACGGCAAGCTCGCGATACTCATCTCAGACGGAATGGGCGTAGGCGACGCGGCGGCCAAACAGAGCCGGGCGGCGGTATCGGCTCTTGCCCGATTGCTTGCAGCTGGGCTGGACGTCGCCTTTGCCGTGGAGAATGTGAATGCTCTCATGTCGCTTCAACCCAACTCAGGGCCTTTTGCAACGCTGGACATAGCGCTCATTGACCTGCACACCGGCGAGTCCGAGATGATCAAGGCTGGGGCTCCGCCCACCTACATCAGGCGGGGCTCTCGCGTAACGGCCCTGGGATCGCCCTCGGCGCCCGCCGGTGTGGTGATTCCGGCACATACAGCCGCTTTCCACACAGTCTTGGAGGAAGGCGACATTATCGTTTTGGCAACCGATGGGGTGACTGAGGGCAAGAGCGACCTCGCGGACGTCGACGCTGAGCTGGCTCGCGTCATACAGCAGGCGCCGGGAGGCTGCGCGTCCAGCGTTGCTCAGGCGGTGATGAACTGGGCGCGGACGGGCACGGCTATACGGGGCGGGTCTGGATCGAAACCGATTAGGGACGACATGACGGTCCTCGTCGGCAGGTTGGCGAGGTCTACTGCCGCAGCAGCACAGCAGGACCTGCAGCAGGGGCGGGACGGGCAGCAGGGATAGGAGCGCGTATTGTGGAAAGGTCTATTCAGGAAGGTGAGGCCAATGGGCGCGAGCGACCTGGATAGAATCGCCATGGGCACAATGCGCAAATACTCGATGGTGGACCACGGCGACGGCGTGGTGGTCGGGGTATCGG
>CAYZHL010000063.1:8349-11409 GCA_964478095.1 uncultured Clostridia bacterium
TTCCCGGTACAACCTCAAGCTTCACATAGCCCACATCAACCACATGATCCGCGGAGCCGGCGCAGATGAAGACGAGCGGTTCGTGGAAGAGTTGGCGCGCTCGCTCGGAATACCGATCACTGTGGAAAGGGTCGACGTGCCTCGCCTGGCAAGGCAACTCGGGGTCACCGTAGAGGACGCGGGGCGCGACGCCCGCTACGGGCTGTACCGCAAGATCTGCGTCCAGCGGGGGTTTTCCCGCGCGGCCGTGGCTCACCACGCAGACGACCAGGCCGAGACTGTGCTCATGCGCATACTCCGTGGCGCTGGCCTGCGCGGGCTGGCAGGCATCCCGCCCACTCGCGAGCTGGGCGAGCACGTCACGGTGATCAGGCCGCTTATCGAGGTTCCGCGGTCTGAGATCGAGCAGTACTGCGCGCAGCGGGGTCTTGCGACGCGTACCGACCCGACGAATGTGGATACACACTACTTCAGGAACAAAGTCCGGTGCGAACTCCTGCCCCTTCTGGAGCGCGAGTACAACCCGAACATCCGCGCCGGCCTGGCGCGGCTTGCACGCCTTGCGACAATGGACGAGCACTACCTCGAAGGCCAGGCAGTCCGGCTTGTCGATGCCGCCAAAGCAGCCTGCGGTAGTTTGGACGCTTTGGACCTGCACAGGCCGCGGGCCCGGGTGGAGCTGGGCCTTGACATCATGCGACAAGCTGAGGCGCCCGTCGCCTCACGCGCATATGCGCTGGCTTTCGCTGAAGCGGCGGGCCAACGGCACGATCTCTATTGGCCCAACATAGATGACATGATGACTCTGGCGAACACCGGGAGAGTAGGGAATTCGGTTGATCTGCCCGGAAGCCTACGGGCGCGCCTGACGTACGATACAATAGTAATAGAGCGTGTAGGGGAGCCTGTGCAGGAAGACGCAGATGGGCCCGGCGCGGTCGCGGAACCGGTCGAAGTAGGCCTGCGTGTGCCGGGGGTCATACCTATCGGATGGGCCAAAATCGCAGTCTATGCCGCTTGCGGCGAAGGACCTGCCCGGGCGAAGGCGATAGGGGAGCCTGTGGATCAGGGCGCGATGGTAGGCGCGACCGCGAAAGACCGCGAACCTCTTGCCCCCCGGGAACTGGCCTGCATTGCCTGCCGCGTGCTGGCTGACTCGGGGTTAGGCCGACTGCGCGTGGATGCCTCCGGCATCGGTCGCGAATGGGCTGTGTTCGACGCCGACCAGGTAGGCCTGGACGGCTTGGCGATCCGCCCATGGCGCGCAGGCGACAGGATCAGGCCTTTCGGGATGGCGGGCGCCAAGAAGCTGTCTGACCTGTTTGTCGACGAGAAAGTGCCTCGGCTCGCTCGGTCGCGCTTGGCTGTGCTGGCAATGGGCGATGAGGCGCTGTGGGTTGTGGGCGTAAGGGCAAGCGGAAGAGGGGCAGTGACGTCTTCGACGAAGCGTGTCGCTGTCTTCGCGGCCGACGTGGATACTTGCGTCGACGATGCATAAGCCGGTTGAGATGGAAACCATACAGCCGTGGGTTTCGTTGTTGTACAAAAGACGCTATGCTATAATGAGTTCGCGCATTTGGGAATGCATTTGCAGCATACACCTGAATCAGTCGGGGAAGGAGGAAGGCGCATACATCGCGATGCCCTGATGCACGGGGCTTCCTGCGCCTACTTGCGGTGAACAATAGGCTTATGAAAAGTCTTGCTCTATGGCTGTTGCTCGGCCTGATAGCAGTCTCCATATCAAACTCCCTCTTCATGGGTAAGCCCCGCGTCGACGATATCTCGGCCAGCCAGTTCATGAAGTACTGGCAGGACCGGAAGGTCACGCAACTCGAGATCGTCGGCGAAAACGCAATCCGGGGCACTCTGGACGATGGGCGGAAGTTCAAGCTGTACTACCCCGACGTGAAGGGCCTGGTCGAGGATGTTCGCAATGACCCGAAGCTCGCGTCGCGCGTGGAAGTAAGCATGATTCCTGAGTCTCAGGGGGCCTGGTGGATAGCGCTCATACCCAACGTAATATCGATAGTGCTGCTCTTTGCTGTGTTCTTCTTCATCATGAACCAGCTTCAGGGCGGGGGCAACAAGGCGATGCAGTTCGGGCGGAGCCGAGCCAAGCTTCATGCCGGTGAACGCGGTCGCGTGACATTCGAAGACGTAGCCGGGGTGGACGAGGTCAAAGAGGAACTCGTCGAAATCGTCGACTATCTAAAACACCCCAAGCGATACATCGAGCTTGGCGCCAGGATACCCAGGGGAATTCTGCTGGTCGGGCCTCCCGGAACTGGCAAGACCCTGCTTGCCAAGGCCGTTGCGGGCGAGGCTGACGTGCCTTTCTTCAGTGTCAGCGGTTCCGACTTCGTGGAGATGTTCGTGGGCGTGGGCGCGAGCCGTGTGCGCGACATGTTCCAAGAGGCGAAACGGAACGCCCCGTGTATCGTGTTCATAGACGAAATCGACGCTGTGGGTCGCCAACGTGGCGCGGGGCTGGGCGGCGGGCACGATGAGCGTGAGCAGACGCTGAACCAGCTGCTCTCTGAGATGGACGGATTCGATCCGAATTCCGGGATCATCATCCTGGCCGCAACCAACAGGCCTGATGTTCTTGACCCTGCGCTGCTCCGTGCAGGCAGATTCGACCGCCACATCGTGGTTGATGCGCCCGACCAGCGCGGCAGGGAAGAGATACTCAAGATCCATGCGAAGAACAAGCCTCTTGAGCCCGATATTGACCTCAAGGCGCTTTCAAAGCGCACTCCCGGTTTTACCGGCGCCGATCTTGCGAACCTGCTGAACGAAGCGGCGCTGCTGGCGGCCAGGGGCAACAAGAAGAGAGTGTCAATGGCTGAGATGTCGGAGGCGATAGAGCGCATAGTGGCGGGCCCCGCCAAGAAGGGCCGGATCATGAGCGAGCGCGAGAAGGATCTGGTGGCTTATCATGAGTCGGGCCATGCGGTGCTGGCCCACCTCCTACCCGGCGCCGATCCGGTTGTCAAGGTGTCGATAGTGGGCCGAGGGCGGGCCGGAGGCTACACACTGATGATACCGGAGGACGAC
>CAYZHL010000064.1:0-11112 GCA_964478095.1 uncultured Clostridia bacterium
GGTAGACACCCTTCAGTTCATGTATGACCTCAAGTTCGTCCACAAGATTGTGCCGCTGGAATGTGACTACGACGCAGCCGACTCTCTCTTCAAGGAAGGCAAGGCCGCCATGCTCATCAACGGTGACTGGTCGCTCGCCGGATACCAGACTGACGACGTGAAGAAGAAGGTCGACCTGGGCGTGGCGCGCATTCCGATGGTCAGCAAGACCGGGCGCTGGCCGTCCCCAATGACTTCCGGCATATACTTCATGCTGCCAGAATACCTTGAGGGCGACAAACTGCAGATCGCCAAGGAGTTCGTGCAGTACTGCTCGTCACCAGATGTGCAGCTCATGTTCCTCAACAAGTACAAGCGCCTGCCCGCGTTGGCCTCGGCGCTCGACAGTCCGATTATCAAGGCTGATCCCGTCCTCAGTGGTTCAGCCGACCAGATGGTTGTGGGCAAGCCCATGCCTACGGTGCCTGAGATGAGGGCTGCCTGGGACGCCATTCGACCGAATCAGGAGGCCGTGATGGCCGGCAAGATGGCTCCCTGGGACGCCGCTAAGGCAATGCAGGACGCAGGCGAGAAGCTGATTCGTGAGATGACGAAGTAGTTACCTGGCAGCAACAGCGTGCGCTGACCTGGTTGCGCACTGGTGTTGTGGCGGCCCGGGCAAGGATCCTGGCACTCATGGCCCGGGCCGTCCAGCTCCATCTAGCCCCGTTCAAGCGCTGCTTGCCGGGGACGGCTTTTCCGAAACGTCCAGCTGTGTCGGAAATGGTCCTAATGCCGGGGTAGGGGTGGTGATTACGTTGATCCCACTGACCTGGGACATCATGTCGAGCGGGCTCCAAGAGACTATCCGGTTTCTTCTGATGGTGGTGGCGTTCACTGCAGCTATCGAAGGGCTGACATATTTGGTCCTGCATCGGATGCTCAAGCACAAGTACGCGTTGCCGATCATGCTGATTCTCCCTGCGCTCGTGGCCGTCATGGCGCTTGTCATATACCCGTTTGGGTTCAACATCTATCTTGCGTTTAGTAACATGAGTATGTACAGGTTCAAGCAGTTCTCAGTGGGTCTTTCATACGGGATACAGAACCTTCTGGATGTGTTCAGGCATCCGGTTCTCCAGAACGTCACTTTCGTCCAGCTCCTTGGGAGGACCGTGGTATGGACGGTGGTGAACGTCTTCTTTCACGTGTTAGGCGGGCTTTTCCTTGCTATCTTGTTGAACCGCCCGATGCGGGGTAAGGCCATATACCGAACCCTGCTTGTGGTCCCGTGGGCTATTCCACAAGTCATCGCCGCTCTGGCCTGGAAAGGCGAGTTCCACTATCAGTACGGGTTCATTAACCTGGTGCTAAGGCAGTTTGGCCTCCAGCCCATACAGTGGCTTTCTGATCCCAAGTGGGCGTTTGTTGCAGTCATACTGGTCAACATATGGCTGGGCATCCCGTTCATGATGGTGACGATACTTGGCGGGCTCCAGAGCATTTCGCCGGAGTACTACGACGCTGCCCAAATAGACGGCGCGTCCGCATGGCATCAGTTCAAATCGATCACGATGCCGCTTCTCCAGCCGGTCTTGACGCCTGCGATCATATTGGGCATAGTGTGGACGTTCAACAACTTCAACGTGATATACCTGATAACGAAAGGCGGCCCGATGGAAGGGACTGACATATTGGTCACGTCACTGTACAAGGCTGTATTCGAGTTCTACCGTTATGGCTTTGGAGCTGCATACTCGCTGGTCATATTCGTCTTTCTCCTGATGTTTGCCGGCGTATATCTTCGGGCATCCGGGGGGTTTAGGGGGGTGGACGAGCGATGAACCGGTTCTTCTACAGCTCACGTGGCGACAGCCTGGCGAAACGGCTGCTCATACACATTGTGCTCATATGCGCATGTGTGGTAGCGGTATACCCGTTCCTTCGTGTAGTCAGCATATCTCTTCGACCGGGTTCTGCGCTGTTCTCTACGGACCTGTCATTGATACCTGAGGGCGCCACGCTGAACAACTATAAGTCTCTGATAATGGAGAAAGACTTCACGATATGGCTGTGGAACAGCTTGTTGGTATCAGTGACGACGGTGATAGTGGGAGTGCTATTGGCCGCGGCCGCAGCATATGCCTTCTCACGGTGGTCATTCCCCGGCCGACGCCAGGGCCTGCTGTTCCTGCTCACGACGCAGATGCTGCCGCCCGGAATGCTTCTCCTTCCGATCTACGTAATGGTAGTGAAGCTGAAGCTGTTCAACACATATACAGGCATCATCTTGAGCTACTCAGCCGGGTCGGTTCCCTTTTCCATATGGCTTCTGAAGGGCTACTACGACACCATACCCCATGAACTGGAGGAGGCAGCGATGGTGGACGGAGCCGGCCCGCTCATGGCCTTCTACCGGGTCATAGTGCCGCTATCTACTCCCGCGCTGGCAATCGCGGGGCTGTTCAGTTTCATGACTGCCTGGAGCGAGTTCATGATGGCCAGGGTGATGCTGCAGAAAGCCGGTATGTTCACATGGCCGCTCGGCTTTCAGAAACTCATGGACCAATTCTCCACGCAATGGAATATGTTCGCGGCCGCGTCGGTGCTTGTCGCAATCCCGGCTATGCTGCTGTTCCTGTATTCGTCCAGGTGGCTGATATCCGGGCTCACACTGGGAGGGATCAAGGAGTAGCCGCCATGGTGATGCGACCCACTCGCCTCTCCCGATTGTGCGCGATATTGCCTGGCGCCGCCTGATGCTGGAGGTGTCGTGTGGTGAACGGTGCTTACCCGAACAAGACAATCGAGTTGCTGTATGAAAGGGCCAGTTGCAGGAGTTTCGGAGAGGAGCCTATTCCTGATGAAACCCTGGACGTTGTGCTTGCAGCGGCCGCTCATGCGGCCACAGGCGGCAATCTGCAGCCGTACTCTATCATTAAGGTGCTAGATTCCGAGGTGCGGCAGAGGCTGATGGCGCTCTGCGGCGACCAGCCGTTCATCGGGCAGGCCCCAGTCAGCCTGGTGTTCTGCATTGATTTCCGCCGACTGGAGCGGTGGGCGGCTCTGGAGAAGGCTCCATTCTCGGCCCGGCGGGCTTTCCGCCACTTCTGGATTTCGTTCCAGGACGTAGTCATCTGTGCGCAGACTGTGTGTACGGCTGCAAATGCGATGGGGCTCGGGGCAGTGTACGTGGGAACTGTCCTAGAATGCCTTGAGGAACTGAGAGACCTGCTTAAGCTGCCTAAAGGTGTCTTTCCAGTCGTCATGGTATGCCTGGGGTACCCCAGGGGGCAGTTGGTCCCGAAGCAGAAACTCGGTGTGGATGTAGTGGTTCACGACGAGGTGTACCGCGAGATGACCGACGAGGAGCTGCTACGGGCGTACGATGAGAAGTACGGAGGTCAAACATTCGAGGCGACTCCTGAACGAGTGGACAGTATTGCTCGAGCCTGCCGCGAGGTGCACGGCGACGATTACGCTGAGGAGTTTCTGGCCCGAGTGAGGCGAGACGGTCATCTCAACACGGCCCAGCGTGTGTTCGGCCTGAACTATCCGGCCGACGACATGCCCAGACGCAATCGGTGCATCATGAGCGCTGCTCGGAATGCCGGGCTTGACTGGTTCGATCAGGGATCCGAAGAGCAGTGACGAGCGGCTAAGCGAGCAACGGACTTCGGGCGCTGGCCGAGAGGCGCCACTAGATTAGTAGAAGGAAGGCGGGCGGCGCGGGCCGCCCGCTACCGATTTTGAACTGCAGCTTTTGAACTGCAGCTTTTGAACTGCAGCTGAGGGCCGGTGTGGCAGAGGGCCTGGTGATGGGAAAAACTGTATGGTCATATTCTGAACGCATTTCCTCCGATCCGCTCAATCTGGTGACAATGGCTGCTGCATAACTGAACGTATAGCTGCATAGAGCATCGGAGATGTGTCGTACGATACAGTTATAGTAAATGCTGCTGAGCGGATACGGCAAGTTATGGCGTAACATGGAATGATGGGCCCGTGAATTACCATTGACCGCGGCGATAGCCCTCAAGTTCCGCGTTCGGCACGCTCTATGCGTGCATGCGTTCATATATACATCAGCTTTCGTCCGGTTTCGCGACACATGCCGGGAAAAGCGTTCACGAAACGGACAGGTCGCAAAAGCCCAGCTACAGCGCGGTATGGATCTAGCGGCCAGCGTAAAGGGCCTACGCGAGCTTCCGATAGTCGCCTTCGCTATGTCCTTTCAGCGACCTCCGCTTCATTCGCCTTGGCATCACTTGGCGCTCGCCCTCTTGCGCCTCATCCAGGAGATGTACGAATCACCAAACTGCCCAAGGGTCCTGATAATGGGCCCATCGGCCCGGTAGTGTCTCAGGGGAAGTCCGTCGACCTTCTTGAGCATTCCTTTTAGCGTCAGGTCCTCAAAGGTGATCTCTACTAGGCGGATGCCGTTTCGAAGGCACACCCCTACTTTCTGATCGTCTCTCAGTTGTTGTCTTGCTAGAGCATCTTCGTCAGGATAGGCTTCTGTCGGCCTAAAGTGCTGTTCTCCCTGGAACTCGAAGGCTACACCCAGCGAGCGGTACTCTCGATCGAGTTCCATGCGGTATCCTGTGTCCGCGTTTCGCAACCAGTCGGGTCGCGAGTTGTCGAGGTAGTCGAGAGCATCCACAAGGACATCCAGCCAGTCCCACATAAGCCACTGTCCCAGGAAAACGACATTCTCCTTATCGTCTGCGATCAGCGCTGCGATTGCCGCTTCAACGCTCACGGGCCACGCTGTGGCGATTGCCTTGCGGCGGCGGTTACCGCCATCAACGCAAAATGCCCATCCTCGATCGACCAAAGTGGCCATGGCTTTAGCTGTGCGTGCGCGGCATGCGCCAATTGCCTTTGCGAGTTCCTCAATCGAGCTGAATCGGTTGCCTTGCAGCGTCAGGTAAATGCGGATGCAAAGGTCACAAAGTCGCTTGTCCCGGACGAGCGCATTTGGAACGACGCTCTGGATGTGCTGCCTGAATGACATTTGGACTCCACCTTTCGGGGCTCGACCCCGGTTTGTGCCCGGCAGCACCTAGACTACTACCACGAGATGCGAGACGAAATCGCCCGATTGGGCGATTTTGCAGTACGGGGAAAGACCTCTCGCGCTCAATGCGCGCACGTTATGAGAGGACGGCGTGATTCCTGGGTAGACCACTGAGGCGGCCGCGGGAACGCGTCGTCAATGAGGCTGACGGTTGTGATAGAATAGCAGCGCAGCCTATGCAAGCAACGGGAGGGCGCTCATGGAGCTATGGGATGTTTTCACTGCTGACAGGGAGAAAACCGGCAGGACCGCAGTGCGAGGCGAGGGGCTAGGGGCTGGCGAGTATCATGTGGTTGTCCACATCTGGCTCGTGAATGATGAAGGGGACCTGCTAATTCAGAGACGCGCGGCATGTGTTGAGTTGGCGCCGAACGTCTGGGCAACGACTGGTGGATCGGCGCTTGCGGGGGAGGATAGTGCTGCTGCGTGCGCGAGGGAGCTGTTTGAGGAGACGGGGATTAGGGCCGACATGCTCAACGCTGAGCTTGCGTTCACCTTGAGGCGGGAAGACTCTTTCTGCGATGTGTGGCTAGTCAGCCAGAACGCCGATCTGGATCACTGCAAGATGCAGGCCGAGGAGGTCAGCGCGGTGAAGTGGGCTTCACCTGAGGAGATCCGGAGCATGACGGCTCAGGGGGCGTTCTGGAGCTATCGATACTTGGAGGATTTGTTCAGCTTGATTCGCCGTCGGCGGACGCAGCAGTAGAGACGAGGGGAGAGGGAAGGACAACGGTCAAGGGAGAGGTCGAAGCAGTAGATGTTGTGGAGAAGAAGGCAGCGGCAATGACAAGTGCCGAAGGGCCTGTTGCCGCCGTGATCGGCCGCGAACTCGGGATTCCTCGCCCGCAGGTAGAAAGTGTCGTGCGGCTGCTGGATGAAGGGAACACGATTCCGTTCCTCGCTCGGTACCGCAAGGAACAGACCGGGGGACTCGACGAAGAGGTTTTGCGCACTATCGAGCAGCGCCTGGAGTACTTGCGCAACCTCGCGAACCGCAGGGCCGAGGTGATTCGGCTCATCGACGAACAGGGCGCTCTTACGCCCGAGATCGCACAGGCGCTGGAGGCTGCTTCGACGCTTCAGCGTGTAGAGGACATATACCGCCCGTTCCGCCCCAAACGCAGAACTCGTGCTAGCGTGGCTCGAGAGCGAGGCCTGGAACCGCTGGCTGACTGGCTGATGTCGCGGCCGGTTGCGGGCGATCCGCTGCAGCGGGCCGGCGAATTCGTGGATGTCGATCGCGGGGTGAACACGGCTGATGAGGCCCTGGCAGGGGCGCGCGACATCATAGCGGAGACTCTAGCCGATGACCCAGAGGTGCGCGCATTTGTGCGCCAGTGGACGACCAGAAACGGAACGATAGTCTGTGAGGCAGTTGATCCGGCAGCGCGCACTCCGTATGAGCAGTACTACGAGTACAGCGAGCCAGTGTCTCACATCCGTCCTCACCGAGTGCTGGCGATCAACCGGGGCGAACGAGAGAAAGCCATCCGTGCAAAGATTGAGGTCCCCGATGATGAGCAGGTGCTGGAGTACTTGCGGCGATGGCTGATGCGCGGGGCCGGCGCGGGCCCGGCGGCCAGCCCGACCGCCAGCGCGACCGCCAGCGCGACCGTCCGCACGGTCGCGAGCCCGACCGCCGGCCCGGCCGATCCTGAACTCGAATCGGCGGCCGCGGATGCCTACACACGTCTGCTGGCGCCCGCGGTGGAGCGGGATGTGCGCACTGCCCTGACGGAGCAGGCGGACACACAGGCTATCCGGGTGTTTGGGGCCAATCTGAAGTCTTTGCTGCTCACGCCGCCGATCCGTGGCAGGGTCGTGATGGGTGTGGACCCCGCTTATCGCACGGGCTGCAAGATTGCTGTGGTCGACGCCACGGGGAAGTTGCTCGAGGTGGCAGTCGTCCATCCGACTCCCCCTCAAAGGCGCATCGAAGAAGCTGAGCGTGTGCTGCTGGAGATGATCGATCGCCACGGCGTTGACTTGATCGCCATCGGCAATGGCACAGCGTCTCGCGAGACGGAGGCGTTCATAGCAGGACTAATCCGGAAATCGAATCATTCACAGTCGCTGGCATATGTGATTGTGAGCGAAGCGGGCGCATCGGTATACTCGGCGTCGACTACTGCCCGCGAAGAGTTCCCGCAGCTGGACGTGTCGGAACGCAGCGCGGTGTCGATCGCTCGACGCGTACAGGATCCCCTGGCTGAGCTGGTGAAGATCGAGCCCAAAGCGATCGGAGTGGGGCAATACCAGCACGATGTCGCCGAGAAGGACTTAGCGTCGGCCCTGGGTGCAGTTGTGGAGTCGGCAGTGAACAGCGTGGGTGTCGACCTGAACACAGCATCCGCGTCGCTTCTGTCGCGCGTGGCCGGGCTCAGCAAGACGGTGTCGGGCAACATCGTGAAGAAGCGCGAGGCAGATGGCCCATTTGCTGACCGCGCTTCCCTCGTGTCTGTTCCCCGCCTAGGCCCCAGGACTTTCGAGCAGTGCGCAGGATTCCTGCGAGTTCCAGGCGGCGCAAACCCGCTGGACAACACGCCTATCCATCCGGAGTCCTACCCGATCACGCGGAGTCTGCTTTCCGAGCTGGGGTTCTCAGTGGATGACGTGACCCATGTCGCGCCGCGTCATCACGAGCTTCGCGAGGCTCTGAGCTTGCTGAAGACCGGCGCCGGAGGCGAATCTCAGCCCCTTCTGGATTGGGCTGCCCGGCTCGGGGTGGGCGTGCCTACGTTGCAGGATATCGTGGAGGCGCTCAAGCGGCCGGGGCGGGATCCGCGGGACGAAATGCCCCAGCCGGTTCTGCGGACTGATGTGCTCACCATGGACGACTTGCATCCTGGGATGACACTCGACGGCACGGTGCGGAATGTGGTTGACTTCGGCGCTTTTGTCGACATCGGAGTGCAGCAGGATGGGCTAGTGCATGTTTCTGAGCTGAGTGATGCTTTCGTGCGGCATCCGCTGGATGCTGTGAGTGTAGGCGACATAGTGCGTGTTCGCGTACTATCGGTAGACAGGGATCGAGGCCGCATTGCGCTGTCGATGAAGACGGCGAAGGGCGCAGGGGACGAAGCGGGTTGCAGGTTGTAGGGTGACGCGGAGGAGGAAGTGCGTTGTCGCATGTGTTCAAGGATCCCGCCAGCGGGCTTAGTCACCTCGTGGGCGCCGCGTTGTCTGCGATAGGGCTCGCGGCATTACTGCGCGTAGGAATCGCCAATCATGATCCGTGGCAGATCGTATCATTCGCCATATTCGGAGGCAGCCTGATCCTGCTGTACTCCGCGAGCGCTGTTTACCATCTTCTTAGGGCGCCTGCGCGGGTTGAACTCGTATTGCGCAAGCTCGATCACATCATGATCTTCATTCTCATAGCCGGCACCTACACCCCGATCTGCCTCATCGCACTCAGGGGCCCGGCGGGGTATGCCATGCTCGCTGTCGTCTGGTCGTTGGCCGTCGCAGGGGTCTTCTTCAAGGTGTTCTACCTCAATGCCCCCAGGTGGGCCTATACCGGCATATACCTACTCATGGGGTGGGTATGCATCTTTGCCATAGTCCCGTTGGCTCGCGCAGTGGGCCTTCGCAGGCTTTTGTGGTTGTTCGCGGGAGGTGTTTTCTACTCAGTCGGAGCAGTGATATACGGCCTGAAGAAGCCCAACCTGATCCCGGGATGGCTTGGCTTCCACGAGATATTCCATATCCTCATCATACTGGGCAGCTTGAGCCACTTCTACTTCGTCTACTTGCTGGCGTAGCGATGTGCCGGCGCTGCTACGACGAAAAGGCGGCGGTGACCCCGCTTCATTACGGGGACTGCCGCCGCCGGGAAGGTAGCTCCAGGTCAGGATATCTGCATGACCCCTACTTGATCAGGCACTATGAGCGCTGCCTCAGTCGCAGCGACCACTTCGTCCACAGTCACTCCAGGGGCGACTTCGCGCAGCACGAGTCCGTCGGGCGTGAACTCGATCACGCCCATGTCGGTCACGAGCAGGTCTACTTCTTGTACAGCTGTCAGGGGCAGTGTGCACTTCTTCAGGATCTTGGACTTTCCGTCTTTGGTTCGATGCTCCATTGCGACGATCACCCGCTTGGCGCCGACTACGAGGTCCATGGCGCCTCCCATGCCGAATACCTTGCCGGGGGTAGCCCAGTTGGCCAGGTTGCCCTCCTCGTCGACCTGCAGGCCGCCGAGAACCGTGGCGTCGACGTGCCCCCCGCGGATGATGGCAAACGACATGGCAGAGTCGAAAAACGCGCCGCCGGGGTTGATCGATACGAGCTGCCCACCTGCATTCACGATGTCGATGTCCTCTTCGCCTGGCGCGGGCGGATTGCCGAGGCCGACGAAGCCGTTTTCCGATTGCAGGACGATTTGCACATCTTCCGGCAGGTGCTTCGCCACCTGGGTCGGGAGGCCAATTCCGAGGTTAACCACGTGACCGTCCTTGAGTTCCCTGGCCACGCGCTTGACGATCAGTTCGCGAGGATCCATGGCAGTCACCTCAGTTCACCTCCACTACTGCGTCTACGACAACGCCAGGCGTCATAACCTGGTCCGGATCGATCTCGCCGACAGCCTGGACTTTCGCGGCCTGGGCTACGACGTAATCAGCCGCCATAGCCATCAGGGGGTTGAAGTTCCTCGCCGACTTGCGGTAAACCAGGTTACCTGCATAGTCGGCTACGGCCGCGTTGATCAGAGCAAGATCGGCCCTGAGGGGAAGCTCGATAAGGTAGACGCGCCCGCCGATCTCGAGCTTCGACTTTCCCTCCTCAACGATTGTGCCGACGCCTGTGGGCGTCAGTATGCCGCCGAGCCCTGAACCGCCTGCTCGGACCCTCTCTGCCAGAGTGCCCTGCGGCGCCAGTTCGGCTTCGATGGTCCCGTCGAGTTTCTGCGCGATGGCCGTAGGGTTGAGACCCATATAGGAGCAGATCACTTTCTTGATCTGCCCGGATGCGAAGAGCTTTCCGTATCCCCGGTCCGGCATCGCGGTGTCGTTCGCAATCAATGTAAGGTTGCGAATACCGCGCCGGACGATCTCATCCACAAGGGCGTCCGGACACCCAGTTGCCAGAAAACCGCCGACCATGATGGTCATCCCATCAGTCAGCCCTGCGAGCGCATCACTAACGGTCTTGAGTTTCGTCACGCCGACTCGTCACCTCCGCCATGTAGCTAGTCATTTAGTTGGTTATGCGGCCAGTTGAACCCCGTTATGCTATAAACAGCGCTACGATGCTCAGGACGATTCCACTCCAGAGGAGAACGAGCGTGGTGTATCCCATGATGTCGCGAGCCTTCAGGTTAGCCAGGCCCAGCAGGGGCAAGGCCCAGAACGGCTGTATCATGTTGGTCCACTGGTCGCCCCATGCCACCATCATCGCTGCTTTCACCGGCTCCTGGCCTATCATCTGAGACGCCTGAACGGTGATTGCACCCTGAGCCGCCCATTGCCCGCCACCGGAGGGGATGAACATGTTTAGCAGGCCGGCTGCCCAGAACTGTAGCATGTAGAATGTACGCGTAGTCGAGATTGCCACAAACCATCCGGCGATCACAGATGCCAATCCGGTGCCCATCATGAGGCCCTGGATGCCGCCGTACAGCGGGAACTGCAGGGCGATGCCGCCGGCTCCCTTTATGGCTTTGTTTACCGCGCGGGCGTAGTTGATCGGACGCTCGTGCAGGATGATCCCGAGGAACAGGAAGATCCCTATCACGAGGTTGAGGTCGAGTGTAAATCCCTTTTGGATGAAGTAGTTGACGAGGTAAATTACGCCCATGGCTGCGAAGATGTAGTTGATGATACGGGAATTCTCAATTCGCTGAGCCCAGGTGTCCATCTGGACATTCCTGCGTTCGGCCTCGTCCTGCATCTCCTCTTCCTCGAGGCGTCCGATGGCCTCTTTCGACAGGGGTCTGGCCTTGTCGCGCGATGGGATGGCCATGGCCAGAAGCCCCGCCACGCTCACTATCAGGAACATGGCCGGCCAGAAGTTCCAGGAGGCGAACATGGTCTGGGTTACGGGGATGACCT
>CAYZHL010000065.1:0-654 GCA_964478095.1 uncultured Clostridia bacterium
CCCGGCATGTCCATCTTGTTGGCCGCCACGATCTCCGGTTTGCTCTCGAGCCCGGCGCCGTACAAAGCCAATTCGCGCCGGATTGCCTCATAGTCGCAGATCGGATCACGGCCGGAGAACTCGGACACGTCCACCACGTGAACGAGAAGGCGAGTACGCATGACATGACGTAAAAACTCATGACCCAGCCCGACGCCGCTCGCTGCTCCCTCGATGAGCCCCGGTATATCGGCGACTACGAAGCTGCCGTCTCCGGCCTTCACTACGCCCAGCACCGGGCTGAGAGTGGTGAACGGGTAGTCGGCGATTTTGGGCCTGGCGGAGGAGATCTTCGACAGCAGCGTCGACTTGCCTGCATTAGGGTACCCGATGAGGCCCACATCTGCCAGCACCCTCAGTTCCATGGATATGGTGCGCTCTTCTCCAGCCTCGCCCTTCTCAGCGAACCTGGGAGTACGGTAAACAGCAGTGGCAAAACGGGCATTGCCGCGCCCGCCTATGCCTCCGCGCGCCAACACAGCACGCTGCCCGTGGGCCACCAGGTCGGCAAGGACCTCGCCGGTTCCAACGTCGCGCACGATAGTGCCGACAGGCGCCCGCACTACCAGATCCTCACCGTCGGCGCCTGTCTTGTCGCTGCTTGCACCGGGTTGC
>CAYZHL010000065.1:664-3960 GCA_964478095.1 uncultured Clostridia bacterium
TCCACCTGAAGGTCCACCGTAAGGCACGTACTTCTCGCGCCGGAACGCCACGGCGCCTGCTCCGCCGTCGCCGCCCTTGGCGTATATCTCTACATGATCCACAAACATTCGCGCTGCGCCCCTCCCGGCAGCCCACCCGATGGCCATTAGCTTCAGCAGCATTGTAGTGTGCCCGTCCATCCATAGCAGTATATCAGACGCTGCCCGATTACTCTCTTAATTCTGCGAAGGGCCTTACCTTCCTTCCGGAGCGGAGCGCCGACACGAGAGCTATGTAGTTCAGCGCCCAATGAACTACCCATGCACACGCCACGCCTCCGCTGACTGCTGTCAGCCAACCGAAGACCAGCGCACACGCAAACGGCATGACAAACGCGTAGGATACGACCTGAGTCGGCGCTCGACAGACGATCATGGGCGCTGCATGTATCAGTCCGAACAAGGCTGCCTGGACGGCCATGCCGACGAGCCGACCGCCCAAGCGCGCAACCCATCCCAGGAGCAGCCAACGGAAGACAAGCTCCTCAAGGAGAGCTCCGGTCGAGGTGTGAGCCAAACCTGCCAGCACAGCAGTTCCGAACGGCAATGTCGAAACAGCTGCGAAAGCGCCTCCCGGGTTGACCCCCGCCCTGCATGCCCAGGCTCTATGGCGCTGCAGGATGCGCTTCTGCGCCGCCATGTTGGCTGCCGCCAGCACGAACGTTGCCGCCGTTGATGCGCACACCGCCCTCCGGTTTAGGTGGGCGCCCGATATCCCGGCCGCCGCAAGAGGGTCACGGCCCGTGGCAAGCCAGGCCGATGCCAGAATGGCGCAAAGGATCATGTCGCCGACATCGACGCCGCGACTTGCATTGGCCGGCAACCTGGACACAACCGCCCTGACAGCGACGGATACTCCGACTACCGCGTAGAACACAAGCGAACTCATGGAGATGGATCTAGACCCAACCGGTTACAGGCCTGGTACAGGTTGTAGATTACTGGTATTCTGTCGTCCCACGCCCAGAGCAGGCTGGAGATGAGAGCTCGATATGACCCGCAGCTTGGGTCGCGCCCGGCGATGTCGCCGGTGGCGGCATATGCTGCGGCCCTACAGCCTCCTCCGCAGAAGTAGCGGACTTCGCACCCCTCGCATGATGGAATGGACTCCACCCCAGGAACGCGCCAAGCGGGGCTCAGCTGCAGGTATCTATTGCACATCCGAGAGGCGTACTCGGGGCTCGCGCGTTCGGAGTCGTTCTTGATCTGCCTGCGTACCTCGGCGGGCGAATCGATCAGGCTAGACAGATCGGCTCTGAACTCGGGCAGCATCAGCAGGTGGCACGGATAGGCATCGCCCGCTCCCGTCAGAGCCACCACGTAGTTCCCTGCCCCGCATCCCAGCCGCGGCGCCATGCCGACGACCTCCGCAAACGGCGCGTTTTCCGGAATCGATCCCTCCTGGGCGCGACGAATCAAGTATTTCAGCATTGACCGGGCAAGAGAATCGGGATCTTCCGCCGGTCGCCTCATGCCGCATCCGCCGCGGCCTACTTCCTGGAATAGACTTGCGTGGAAGCCGGCGCCGTACTGCGCGGCAAAAGCGATCATATCGTATGGCGAAAACGTCGCTGGATCCAGCAGCGTCGAGACTACTTCGATGTCCGATACTCCGGCTTCAGCAAGAAGCTCCAGGCCCCGGCATGCGGCCTTGAACGAGCCATGCCCCCTGATGCGATCGTGCTCATTTTCATCGGGCGACTCCAGGCTCACCTGCACACGAATCATGGTGTCCGCGATGGCGTCGGCCAGCTCGGGAGTAATGAGCGTGCCATTGGTCGCCAGCGTAACACGGTGAGCTGCCCGACGGGCGGCATAGAGCAAGTCCGGCAGGTCCTGGCGCATGGCGGGCTCACCCCCCGTAACCACGAGTTCGTTCAGGCGTAGATTGACAGCCCTGGATATGGTACGTTCAACCTGCCAAATCGACGCATCGTCGTGGCCTGCGCCCCGATAACACGTGGAGCACTTCAGGTTGCATCTGTCGGTAACCACCAGAAAGGCCCTTTGTGTGCCTGCGAGAGGATGCCTGTACCTAGTGCCTGAGCTCTTGTCTCGCGTCCTTCGTGTCACAAGCCTGGTGCGAATCAGCAGGCCTTCGGCTCGAAGTTCCTCAAGCAACTCCATGAGCTCAGACAGGGTATCCTCGCCGTGTTCCCTGCCGACGGCCTCGATCACCTGAGTGATATCGGTATCCAATGTGGTTTGGAGCATTGCCCCCGCCGGTCGCATCAGTTTGACCCATACTCCGTCTTCCGGGTCCATGATGATGTATCCATCGTCGGCAGCAACCAGTTTCACTCGGGGAGCAAGTGCGTACTGAGTAGTGCGGTCAAGCAAGTGCACGTCCATGCCATGACCAGAGCAGTCGACGCCTGCATACGCTCTGCAGGCCGCTGCCCCCCTCCTTTTCTGTTCAATCGATAATCGGCAGACTCCCGTGCCGTGGGGACCCCGTGGCCGCCTTGCATTCGCTCCCACTCAGCCGCGCGAGGAACCAACCAGGCCCGAGGTTGGCTCCGGCACGCTTAGGGACGGCGGGTAACCCCCACACGTGGGGACACCAGGCGGAGACCATCGACGCCGGGGCGCCTGCAGGTTCCTCGCCAAGGGCAACGGATGGGTAACGAAGAAGCCTGATTGCCAGATTCATTGGGACTGCCGGCCACAGCGATCGGCTATCCGATCGTGATGAGATAGCCCCACAGGATGAAATTGACACAGAAGCTGTTCACCGACACGCTCATCCGGCGCCTTCGCCCTGCTGTGACTTCAAACACGGCTGCCACCTCCTTTCCCGTGTAGGAGATGATCTGAGACCGGACGGCCGCACCGCGACCGCGCTTGCATCCACAGCATAACATCTGTACCATTTTACGGGTATTACCCAAACGGGTGATTTTACGGGTTAGGGACTCCCGGCCAGTCTATGAGCCCTGTGACGATGGCCCGAGTGACGGCGCAGCCTCTCGTGTTTACTCCCAGCTTTTGAAATATGGCTCTGACATGAGTCTTGACTGTGTTGATCGAGATGAACATCTCCCTTGCGATGGCTCGGTTGGTCTTGCCCTCGGCCAGGAGCCTCATCACCTGAGCCTCCGTGCTGGTAAGCCTGACGGGGGCAGCCTCGTTACCGTCCGGCGCATCCCTGTCCATGCCGGCCCCAAGCCTAGGCCAGGCGGCGCCGGCAGCCGCGCCCGCACCTGCGCCGCCGGGGTTCCACCGAAGGGAGTCTACACTGTCGGCCCCGGTCAAAA
>CAYZHL010000065.1:4046-6554 GCA_964478095.1 uncultured Clostridia bacterium
TTATTGATGGGGCTTTTCCATGCCCAGTATACCGTTCCATATGATGGGAGTCAATAGCCAATGGGCTGGGGCGGGCTTGTAGTGCTGTGCAGGAATCAGCGGAGAAGCTGCATATCCAATTTGTGCCATAGTAGCGTGTCCAAATCGACCGAGCAAGGAGTTCACTACTCTGGAGCCGTGTGCCCGGCCGATCCGCATGCAGAGGAAATTCGCATGGCAACGGTAACGACAATGGACGGGTTTCCGTCCACCCGTCCATTGTCGCCGCATCTGCGTGTCAGCTTGTCTGCGTATGGCCACTTGGACGCGCTCGGGCGCCCACATCTTGGTGCGTCGATGCCGTCAGGCGCGCTCCCACACTCGCCGCGCCATCTCCCGCGACTTGGCTGCCATTTCCTGCTCGTTCACGGTAAGCAGCTCGCCCCGGCGCATCAGGAACTTGCCTCCGACCATCGTGCTGTCGACCATGCCGCCTGACACTCCGAAGAGCACATGACTGTACCAATTGCTGCTGGTGATGGGCGTAGGGGCCCAGTAATTGACTACAATCACGTCGGCGTACGCGCCCGGAGTCAGTACTCCGAGCGGCACGTCCCAGTACTTCGCCAGTATCTTGGAGTTGTTCTCGAATGCCATCAGTGGGATCTCCGCCCATGCAGCCTGCGGGTTGGCCTCCTTGTGCTTGTGGATCAAGTTGCCCACCTTGATGCTTTCGAACATGTCGTACGAGTAGCCGTCGGTACCAAGGCCCACTCGCACTCCGCGCTTAACCATCTCCAACACCGGCGCCGCGCCCACAGCGTTCCCCATGTTCGACTCGGGGTTATGGACCACATTCACGTCCCTTGCCCGGAGTATCTCGATCTCCTCCGGGCTAATATGCACGCAGTGCACTGCCAGCGACTTGTCGCTCCATAGTCCCATCTTGTCGAGGCGCTTCACGACCGGTTGCCCGTAATGCCTGATGCTCTGAATCAGGTCCTCAATGCCCTCGGCTGTGTGGATGTGAAATCCGGCTTCGCTGGCGCCCGGCGCGTCTACGCACTCTCTCAAAGTCTCGTCGGACAGCGTAAACGAAGCGTGTAGTCCGAAGGTGGCCCGCAGCAAGGGAGAACGGTTCCTCTTGCAGCTTTCAATGAAGCGCACGTTCTCGGCAATACCCTGATCGCGGGCGTTCTCGCCGTCCCTGTCGGACACCTCGTACGCCAGCGATGCACGCATTCCCACACGGGTGACGGCATCGGCGATCACGTCCAGAGAGCCGGGTATGGCGTTGGGCCCGGAATGATGGTCAAGTATGGTAGTGGTTCCGTTTCGCACACACCATATTAGGGGCATCATGGCGCTCATCCATACATCCTCTTCGGTAAGAGCGCGGTCCAGTCGCCACCAGAGCCTCTCGAGTATCTGACCGAAAGTGCGCGCCGGTTCGCCATCCAGTTGCATGCCGCGAGCGAATGTACTGTATAAGTGCATGTGCGTACACGTCATCCCAGGCATCACCAAGCGTCCGCCCACGTCCTCGAACCTCGCGCCGGGGTACTTCTGTTTCAGGTCCTGCGTGGGCCCCACGTCCGCGACCCGGTCGCCTGCGACGGCAATCGCACCGTCTTCGATCACCTGCGACTCGGAATCGCACGTCACGACTACTCCGTTACCGATGATGAGGTCAGGAACCCTGTCCGCCATCCGCTTCGCACCCGCCTTCCCCATGATCTTTCGAGCCGGCCTGCCGCGCCACTGACTCGATAGCCTGCACGATCTGCTCGTAGCCAGTGCATCTGCACAGATTGCCCGCTATCGCCTGGCGTATCTTGTGCCTGTCGGGATGTGGATCCGCGTCGAGCAGAGCTTTGGCAGACATCAGCATGCCGGGAGTACAGAACCCGCACTGAACCGCTCCGTGCTCAATAAAGGCCCGCTGCAGCGCGTGCATCTCCCCATCCCCGGTCAGCCCTTCGACCGTCACGATCTCAGCCCCGTCGCACTGAGCAGTCAACACCAGGCAGGAGTTGACGGCCTGTCCATTCACGATCACAGTACATGCGCCGCATTCGCCCACTCCGCAGCCTTCCTTGGTCCCGGTCAGGCGCAACCGCTCTCTGATTGTGTCGAGCAGACGCTCGCCGCCCGGCACGCTCATCGTCACGGCGTGCCCATTGATCCTCATGCGCACCTCTACTGTAGCGGCCGCGCCCCGCGCCCCCGCCCTGCTCTCCAGCCTCCGTTATTCCGGCCATACGTCCAGCCCCTCCTTCGCTGCGCACTGCCTGATCGCTCTGGTGATTATGGCTGCAAGGACGGGTTCCTTGTACTCTCGCGACCAGCGGACCCCAGTAGCGCTCACCATGGCCCGGGCTGCCTCGCGTCCGGCCCGCTCTGCAAGCTCAGCGCTGTATGCATTGCCCAGCAGAACCTGCTCCGCCCGACCGATCCGGCACGGCGTCGGGAAGGCGGCACCGGCTGAGATCCGAATATCCAGAATCCGAGCATCCGAGTCAAACAGCG
>CAYZHL010000065.1:6564-11080 GCA_964478095.1 uncultured Clostridia bacterium
GCCGCAACTGCAGCAGCCAACCTGGAAATAGCGAGCGCTCTCCTCCGCCCGACCTTTATGAATGCTGACCGAGCGCCGGGCTCCAGCGCCCGAAACCTCACATCCACCAGCAGCTCGTCTGGGGTTGCAGCCGTCCTGTAGGGCCCGGTTACAAGCTCGGCCACGCGAATCGCACGCCTGCCTCGCACCGAGGCTAGCGTCGCCGTTGCGGAAAGCGCCACTAGCGGCGGAAGAGTATCGGCGGCAGGAGAGGCGTTCATCACGTTCCCGCCAATGGTGCCTCTGTTGCGGATCTGGCGAGATCCGATAGTTGCCGCCGCCTCCGCAAGAAACGGCGCCGTTTTCAGAATCACCGCGGACTCCTCGATCTCGGTGTGCGTAGTCGCAGCGCCGATACATACTTCGTCACCATCAACGCATATCCCCGATATCTCGGGCAGCCCGGATATGTCGACCACCCGCCAGGTAGCCGGCTGACCCGCGTCCTCCGCAGCGTGCCTCGCGGCGACCATGAGGTCGGTGCCGCCTGCGATGGGCCTGGCGGCATCGCCCTGGGCCTGGGAACAATGCCACATGTACTGCAGGGCATCGTCCAAACATGTCGGCCTGTACACTTCCATCTGGGTCACCGGGCCTCACTCCCCCTTCGCCCCCGCATGGGCCTGAGCGTTCGGCCCAGGAGCACTCTCTCCATATCCATGGGAAGCGCCCTAACCCTCGTGCCTGTAGCGTGGAATATGGCGTTGGCGATAGCCGCCGCCCCCAGCTCGCACGTGGGCTCGCCTATCGTCTTGGCCCCGTAGGGTCCGTAAGGATCTGCGTTCTCGACGATGATCGGGTTGACCTCGGGCACGTCCATAGCCGTGGGTATCAGGTATTCGTCGAAATTGCGCGTCCTCGTGACGCCCTCGTTCAGCTCGACTTCCTCAAGCAGACCGTACCCTGTGCTCATGGCGATTCCGCCGTATATCTGCCCCTCGACCGTCTGCGGGTTTATCGCGCGCCCCACATCGTGAGCGGCCGTGACGCGTTCCACGACCACCTGTCCCGTCTGCGTGTCGACAGCAACCTGGGCCACCTGGCATGCATACACATAGGTGAAGTAGGCCTTTCCCTGCCCCGTGCGCTCATCCCAACCAACATGAGGCGCTCCGTACCATCCGAACTGGGCCATCAGCCGGCCTTCATTCCACGCCAGCTTCACTGCATCGTCGAAGCTCATCCGCCTCGCAGGATCGCCCGCCACGTATATCTCGTTACTCGCGGCAGCAAGCTCCTCCGGGCCCACCCCGAGTTTGGCAGCCGCGCCCTCAAACAGCGCATCGCGCGCTTTTTGCGCGGCTATGCGCACCGCGCTCCCGCCCATGATGGTGCTTCGCGATGCCACCGTGGGGCCGCTGTCCGGCACAGTGGACGTATCAGTCTCCATGAAGACAACGCGGTCCAGCGTCACACCGAGCTCCGTTGCAGCTATCTGCGAGAATATGGTCTTAAGGCCTTGCCCGTTCTCGGCTAGCCCCGAAAAGACCAACACCGAGCCGTCTGTCTGCACCGACACGATGGCCGCGGCGGCGTCCACGCCTTCCGCTCCCAGGGCGCACCCACGGAAACTGCATGCCATGCCGATTCCGCGCTTCTTGGCCCTGCCCTGGTTCTCCACAGGAAGTCGGGCGCGCTTCGCTTCCCAGCCGGCCGCCTCTGTGGCCTTGCGCACTACCTCCTTTAGTGAGACTGTGTGCTCGTCCAGCTTGTGCCCTGTGGCCGTGACTGATCCTCCCTCGAACCCATTCACCATTCTGAGCTGGACAGGATCCATTCCAAGTTCCAGCGCAACCTCGTCCATGAGCGATTCATTGGCAAAGATCGCCTGCGGAGAACCGAAGCCCCTCATCGCACCTGTATAGGTGTTGTTGGTGAACGCCGCATACACGTCTGTCTTCACATTCTCCACCACATACGGCCCCGTCGCCTGGACCGTAGAGCGCCACGTCACGAACAGGCTCTGCGACGCGTACCCGCCGGCGTCCGCCAGCATGCGTACTTCCATGGCCGTGATGCGCCCATCGCGCCGCACTCCGATCTTGTAGTGCATCTTGTATGGATGACGCTTGTAGGACTCCACCAGAGACTCCTCGCGGGTATTGACTATCTTGACCGGCCTTCCTGTCAGCTGCGCGCCGAGGGCTGCCCGCGCGCACATGGCCGACATCACTTCGTCTTTGCCTCCGAACGAGCCGCCCATGTGGCTCTGAACTATCCTAACCTTGGCCAACGGCAGACCGAGCACCCCGGCAACCGCCCTCCTGCACGAGAAGGGGTTCTGGATGGAGCCATACACCGTCACACCGCCGCCCGGTCCCGGCACAGCCGCTGCCGCCTCCGGCTCGATGTACGCGTGCTCTATCAGCTGAGTGGTGTAGTCGCGCTCAAGGATCACGTCGGCCTGGGCAAACCCCCGCTCCACATCGCCCTTGCGCACCACGTGATGGCCGGCGACGTTCCCCGGGTATTCATCGTGAAGCTGAGGCGCCTCGGGCCGGATTGCCTCTTCCGGATCGAACACTGACGGTAGTTCCTCATACTCCACCTGCACCGCGCGCGCCGCCGCCTGCGCCGCCTCACGCGACTCGGCCAGCACCAGGGCTACGGCGTCTCCCATGAACCTGACTCGATCCCAGCACAGCACGGGCTGGTGCGGCACTACTACGCCAAAGGTGCGCGAGCCCGGAACATCCTCGGCCGTGAGCACCCGAACAACGCCCGGCATAGCCTCGGCCTTCAGTTTGTCGATACCTACTATTCTGGCGTGGGGGTAAGGCGTCCTCACCGGTTGGCCCCACAGCATGTTGTCGAAGGCGAGGTCGGCGCCGAATAGAGCTCGCCCTGTTACCTTGTCATTGCCGTCAACGCGAGGCGCGCGCGCGCCCACTGGATGCCACATCTGGTCTTTGCAGTTCATGCAGTCGATCCCTCCCCTACGCCCCGACCGCCGTCGCGACTCCGCATCGCATGGTACACCCGCTCGCTTGTAGCCGGCGCGTGGGCGACTCTGGCGCCCACGGCCCTGTCGATCGCGATGGTTATCGCGGGCGCTATCGGCACCATCACTGCTTCGCCCACTCCCTTAGCGCCGTACGGCCCGGAAGGCTCCAGCACCTCGCACGTGACAGTGTCCATATCGGGCGCGTCGATACTGGTGGGAATGATGTAGGTGCTGAAGTTCGGAGTCAGGGTTCTGCCGTCCTCGATTATCGTATCTTCCATCAGGGCATAGCCCATCCCCATCACCATTCCGCCCTCTGACTGCCCTCGGAGTCCTTGCGGATTGATGACGCGTCCGCAGTCGATTGCCGCGAACGCCTTGAGGACACTCGTCTCGCCGGTCATCTCGTCCACTTCCACCAGGGCGACATGGGTTATGTACGTGTTGATGATGTGCGGAAGCCCCACCGCACCAGGTATCTGCACTTTGGATACCGGCCATATGAACGCGCCGTCCGCCGTGATCTCGCGTCCCTCAGAGGCTGCGCGCGCAGCCAGCTCCTGCAAAGCGACACTGGCCGTCCCGTCAATGCGCCGACAGACGCCGCCGGAGTACACGACCTCGTCCGGGCCGCAGCCCAGCACCGCGGTCGCTTCGGCACGCAGCCTGTCGCGCATCTGCGCAGCTGCACGGAAAACGGCGTTGCCGCCGGTGTACACCGACCGCGACGCCGTACACGACCCAGAATCAGGCCCGAGCCCAGTGTCGCCCACGAAGACTCTTACGTCGTCAACATGCACCTCAAGAGCTTCGGCGGCCATCTGGGCGTATGTCGTGGAGTTGCCCTGCCCGATTTCCGGGCACGAAAGGCCCACCGTCCACTTGCCGTCGCTCAGCAGCCTGATGAGGGCGGCCCCGTAATCAGGCAGCCCCACTCCTAGGCCTGTGCCCTGCATCTCAGTGGCAAATCCCACTCCGCGCCTGCGCCAGGGCGCCGACGACTGCCTGCAGTACTCCTCGCGGTTGACCCAGATGTCGCACTTTGCGGCAGCTTCTATTGTGGGGATTGCCCCTACCGACTCCACCATCGTGTGCCCCAGTGGGTTCGGATCCCCGGGGCGCAGGGCGTTTCGCAGCCTGATCCCGACAGGGTCGATTCCCAGTTCGCATGCCAACCGGTCCATCTGGTGTTCCATGGCGAAGTTGGCCTGGAGCTGGCCGAAGCCGCGAAAAGCGCCGGCGACGCCATTGTTCGTGTACACACAGTAGCCGTCCATTACGATGGCCGGTATTCGATACACGCCGGTACATCCTTCCAGGGCCAGGTTGGTCACCGGCCCGCCCAGCGATGCATACGCCCCGGTGTCCGACACCAGGCGCACCTTGTGCGCGAGGAGCGTCCCGTCGCGCCGCGCCCCGGTCTTCATGTAGATTGTCATTGGATGGCGTTTCCAGCCGGCGACCGTCGACTCCTCTCGCGAGAGCACTATCTGCACAGGGCGGCCGGTCGCCAGCGCGCCCATCGCCAGCAGG
>CAYZHL010000066.1:0-2915 GCA_964478095.1 uncultured Clostridia bacterium
GTAGCGACAAGCTGCGGGTGTTCGGGACGGTGAACACGGCTGGAGCCGCCGCGAATGCGGTGCAGGTCAGGGTGACGGTGACCGATGAGACGGGCGGCAGTGAGAAGGCCACGCTTGAGTGGTTGGATACTGCGGGAAATGTTCTTGTTTCTGCTACAGGAGTAGATGTCAGCGATGACGCAGGCGCTGCGGCATACGGACTCACGTTCCAGAAGGGCACCGTCGCCATGGTCGAAGATGACACCTGGACCATCGACTTGATGAGCAAGGGCATCGATATGTCGACGCAGTCGGCTGCGAACACGGCGATCGGCACGATCAACGAGGCGATCAACACAGTGTCGAGTGAACGCTCCAAGCTCGGAGCTGTCCAGAACAGGCTGGAGCACACCATCGCCAACCTGGCGACATCGGCTGAGAACTTGACGGCAGCCGAGAGCCGAATCAGAGACGTGGATATCGCAGTCGAGATGATGAACTTCACCAAGTATCAGATTCTCGCGCAGGCATCTACGGCGATGCTGGCGCAGGCCAATGCGAAGCCCCAGGCGGTGCTGCAGCTTCTCAGGTAGCGAGCCGGGACGACTAGGTAAGTAGTACGTGTTCAAATGCTCAGATGCACGTAGGCCCACCCGCATGGATGCGGGGTAACCGGGCACAAGGAGGTAGACAAGCATGAGAATCAACCACAACCTCTCCGCGCTGAACGCGTGGAAGAACCTGACCGTCAATGACGGTGGGCAGACCAAGACTCTCGAGCGACTTTCCAGCGGCCTGAGGATTGGGCGCGCCGCAGATGACGCGGCAGGCTTGTCGATCTCGGAGAAGATGCGCGGCCAGATCAGCGGACTCAACCAGGCGACGCGGAATGCCCAGGACGGCATCTCGCTCTTGCAGACAGCAGAAGGCGCTCTCGGCGAGACGCACTCGATTCTGCAGCGCATGAGGGAGTTAGCAGTGCAGGCGGCGTCCGACACAGTGACAAACGATGACCGCGCCGAGATCCAGAAGGAAGTCGACGCTCTCGCGCTCGAGCTGGGCCGGATCTCCACCGATACCGAGTTCAACACCCAGAAACTCATCGACGGCACGTTCAGCAACAAAGTAGTCCACATCGGCGCCAACGCCAACCAGTCCCTGAGCGTGTCCATAGAAGCAATGAGCGGAAACTCACTTGGAGTGGCATTCGGGTCCGTACTGAACAATGTGCAGTTGGTTAGCGGAGGGACGAATGCATTCGCGGCGGTTACATCTGCCGAGCTTGAGGATGCGACCACTGTAGACAAGCTTGAGACTGCAGTGCAGACGACTGACACGATCTCCTTCACCTACAACGACACTACCTACACTGGTGTAGCGATTGGGGGAGCGGGAGAGGTGACAACAGTCGCCGGGCTGGTAACCGCTCTGCAGACCATGTTCAATACTCGAGTAGGTGACAACGCGTTCACGGTGACTGCCAACAACGAAGCCGGTGCCAATAACGCAACGATAGCGATCCGGAACAGCACTGCCGGCGGAACCTTCACGGTTACGGGTGCTACCGGAGGACTGGCACCGTTCACCAGCGGATCGAGCGCGGTCGCCGCCAGCCTAAGGGTGAACGGCACCTACACCGGTGTCTACGACCTCACTAGCATCAGTTTCGCCGCTGGGGATCAATCGGCCACTGTGTCGCTCACGTACGCTGACGGCTCGACAGCATCGCAGCTGATGAACGCAGGAACACCCACATGGAGTGCGAGCGGTTTGACCTTCACTATGGCCAACGCTGCGCAGTTTGCAGCTGGAACGACCTCTGACACCCAGACCGCATACGCCTCTGGCAGCGGGATTAACGTGTCGAGTCAGACGACTGCGAACTCTGCGATCACGACGATCAACAATGCGATCAATACTGTGTCCAGCGAGAGGTCCAAGCTCGGCGCCATTCAGAACAGATTGGAGCACACCATCGCCAACCTGGCGACATCGTCTGAGAACCTAACGGCGGCGGAGAGCCGAATCAGGGACGTGGACATCGCGGTCGAGATGATGAGCTTCACCAAGTATCAGATTCTGGCGCAGGCGTCCACGGCGATGCTGGCGCAGGCCAACGCGAAACCGCAGGCGGTTCTGCAGCTGCTCAGGTAAGGGTAGACCTGGCTGCACGAATAACACTGGAGCAAACAGCGCACGGGAACCGCATGGAGGCGGGGCCCGCCAGACCAAAACAAGGAGGTAGACTGAAGTGAGAATCAACCATAACCTGTCCGCGCTGAACGCGTGGAAGAACCTGACCGTGAACGACGGCGGTCAGAGCAAGTCTCTCGAGAAGCTGTCCAGCGGCATGAGGATTGGCAGAGCGGCAGACGATGCGGCCGGCCTCTCGATCTCGGAGAAGATGAGGGGACAGATCAGCGGCCTGAACCAGGCCAGCCGGAACGCCCAGGACGGCATCTCTCTCCTGCAGACGGCTGAGGGTGCCCTCCAGGAGACGCACACTATCCTGCAGAGGATGAGAGAGCTGGCAGTGCAGTCGGCGTCGGACACAGTGACCGACAAGGACCGTGTCGAGATCCAGAAGGAAATCGACGCGCTCGCGGTCGAGATTACTCGCATATCGTCCGACACCGAGTTCAACACTCAGAAACGCCTGAACGGCGGGTTCAGCAACAAGATCATCCACATAGGCGCGAACGCGAGCCAGAGCTTGACTGTGACTATATCATCCGCGGCATCGACCGCACTCAAGGTCGGCGGTGCGATCACAGACCAGACCCTGGCGAACCAAAAGGTTTCGGGGGACATGACTCTGACGGCAGCAGGGACCAGGACCGAAGCGGACACCGTGAGATTGAGAGTTCGCGTTGATAGCACACCTACCAACAAGTACCTTGAGGAGTTCAACGTTACAACGGGCGTGTGGGACACGA
>CAYZHL010000066.1:2952-3585 GCA_964478095.1 uncultured Clostridia bacterium
GGGATAGCCGCTTTGAAGTGCGGCATGCCGTGGCAGGAGGGTGTCACCATCACTGCCACCGGGAACGCGGCGAATGCGATTACTGAAACCTACGTCATGGGCTCTGCAGCTGGTATCCACGTGGAGAGTCAGTGGGGCGCGAACGCGGCGATCACGGTGATCAATGATGCCATCAACACGGTGTCGGGTGAGCGCTCTAAGCTTGGAGCCATTCAGAACAGGCTCGAGCATACCATTGCCAACTTGGCGACGTCGGCTGAGAACTTGACGGCTGCTGAGAGCCGAATCCGGGATGTGGACATCGCCGTCGAGATGATGAACTTCACCAAGTACCAGATTCTGAGCCAAGCGTCTACGGCGATGTTGGCACAGGCCAATGCCAAGCCGCAGGCTGTTCTGCAGTTGCTCAGGTAGTCAGGGTACATACAGAGCGTTCAGGTTATTGGATACACGTTTTCGACGAGTGAGCATGACAAGCGCATCCCCGCTGGCCGCGTAAGGCCAGCTAACAAGCCCGCCCGCATGGATGCGGCATAACCGGGCACAAGGAGGTAACCAAAATGAGGATTAACCACAACCTGTCCGCGCTGAACGCGTGGAAGAACCTGACCGTCAACGACGGCGGGCAGACCA
>CAYZHL010000066.1:3750-11027 GCA_964478095.1 uncultured Clostridia bacterium
GCAACGCGCAGGACGGCATCTCGCTCCTGCAGACGGCTGAGGGCGCGCTCCAGGAGACGCACACGATCCTTCAGCGTATGCGCGAACTGGCAGTGCAGTCGGCGTCTGACACTGTGACCAACGAGGACCGCGGCGAGATCCAGAAAGAGATGAACGCTCTCAGAGTCGAGATCGACCGCATCTCAACGGACACCGAGTTCAACACGCAGAAACTGCTGAACGGCGACTATTCAGGCAAGATCATACACATCGGTGCGAACGCGGATCAGAGCCTGACGGTTACCATCAGCAATATGGATGCAGCCAGCCTCTCTGTGGCTAACGGAAGCGACGGTATCAGCGTAAGCACTCAGAGCGACGCCAACACGGCCATCACAACGATCAACACCGCGATAAACACTGTCTCGAGCGAGCGCTCCAAGCTCGGCGCTATCCAGAACAGGCTGGAGCACACGATCGCGAACCTGTCGACGTCGGCTGAGAACCTGACGGCCGCCGAGAGCCGCATCCGCGATGTAGACATCGCTGTCGAGATGATGACCTTCACGAAGTATCAGATACTCGGACAGGCGTCCACGGCGATGCTGGCGCAGGCCAACGCCAAGCCGCAGGCTGTGTTGCAGTTGCTCAGGTAGCAGGCTGACCCAGACAAGCGGAACGGATGACTAACGGGAACCGCATGGAAGCGGGGCCCGACAATCCTGAACAAGGAGGTAGGAGCAAGTGAGGATAAACCATAACCTGTCTGCGTTGAATGCGTGGAAGAACCTGACGGTCAACGACGGCGGACAGAATAAGTCTTTGGAGAAACTCTCGAGCGGCCTGCGGATAGGCCGAGCTGCGGACGACGCGGCCGGATTGTCGATATCGGAGAAGATGAGAGGGCAGATCAGCGGTCTCAACCAGGCCAGCCGGAATGCTCAAGACGGCATATCTCTCCTGCAGACGGCTGAGGGCGCGCTCCAGGAGACCCATTCGATCCTGCAGCGCATGCGCGAACTAGCAGTGCAGTCTGCGTCCGACACAGTCACCAACGCCGACCGCATCCAGATCCAGAAGGAAGTAGACGCGCTGACCGTGGAGATCACCCGGATCGGCGTGACCACGGAGTTCAACACGCAGCCGCTTCTTGATAGTAGCTTCGCGAACAGGATAATCCACATCGGCGCAAATGCAGGGCAGACCCTCTCCGTGAGCATCTCCGACATGAGGGCTACATCCGCGCAGCTGGCGGTGACCGGCGGGACGACGTTCGATAACTTCGCCGGCACGCGAACGGCTGGAGCGGGAAGCATGACTCTGAGCGGGAAGTACACGGGTAACGCTGACGGAGGCACGTTCACTTTCGGTTTCGCTGCAAACGCTGGCAACGTGGACGTAACCGTCACACAGGTGGGAGGTGCAGGCGGGAATAGCGGCGCACAGACCCTCGTGGGCGGCACTGGTAGCTTCGCCTGGCAGGGTGTCACCTTCAGCTTCACGACCGTAACTGCTGCCACAACGTTCAGCGCTGTGAACATCGACAACGACTCCTTCGGCATCAACGTGTCAACGCAGAGCGCTGCCAACTCGGCTATAACCACGATAAACACGGCGATCAACAACGTGTCGGGTGAGCGCTCCAAGCTCGGCGCAATTCAGAACAGGCTGGAGCACACGATTGCGAACCTGTCGACTTCGGCTGAGAACCTGACGGCGGCTGAGAGCCGGATCCGCGACGTGGACATCGCTGTCGAGATGATGACCTTCACCAAATACCAGATCTTGGGCCAGGCGTCCACGGCGATGTTGGCACAGGCCAACGCGAAACCCCAGGCAGTTCTGCAGCTGCTGAGGTAAGCTGGGACAGGCTAGGTACATAATCGGTAGACTGGGGCGGCCTGCGGGCCGCCCTCACTCTCTTCAGGGCCAGGTTCGGAGCAGTCATCGTGGTGTGGGCAGGCGGCCTGGGCATTCGTCCGCGTGGTTTCGGGCCCAGTCGCCGACGAACCGGGCGCAACCGCCCGCGCGGGTTCATAGGGCCTTCCTAATCCAGTCCAGCGCGGCGTCGGTGGCGCCAGCGTCGAAAGCTTCCGGGTCGAAGTCTCTTCCGAACCACTCCACGGCACGGTCGTGTGCCTCCGAGTCGGGGTCGGCGAGAGCTTCGAGAAAGGAATAGTACCCATAGATCCCGCCGCAGTCGTCGAGCGGGGAGGCGCGGCGACCGCCGGTGCACACTGGGTAGGTCACGCCGTCTTGGCGGGGAAACGTCTTTTCCACAGTGATGTGGTGTATCCAGTTGTCGCCGAAGTCATAGACATAGCGGAACTTGCCTTTTGATGCCATGGCGGCGTCGGCTACCGTCACGTCGAACTCGTCGATGAGGTCACATTCGCCCTCCGCATACTCGAGATCCCCCACGTCTAGGCCGCCAACGCGGAAGACGCGCATGTGGTCGCCGTCCCACTTCATGACCGACTGTATGACACTATGCAGGAAGCACAGGGATAGGTCGCCCGGCACAACCACGCTGCGCCATATGGGCGGACTGGCGCGCTCGAGGGCGATCCTGAGCTGGTACACCGGGCCGTCCGGCGCGGCCTGCGCGATGCCTACAAGGCGTGCCGATTGCTGGGCAGCGCGATGCGAATCAGATGCGGCAAGGTGCACGGCGTCAGTCACGGCCATGGCCAATTCCATGTCAGCGTGGGCCAGCGCTGCCAGCGCACGTGTATTCGCCAGTTCGTCATCGCTTCTTGCTATGGCGGTGACCAGTTGGTTGAGGTGTTCGGGGCTGTGCGGGTTGTTGACCAGATCTATGGTCAACAACGGTACGGCCCTAGCCGGCATATCCAGGTCGTTAAGGTACAGTTGACCGAGATCATGGGCGCAGCTGGGGTCATCTCCTACACGTGAGAAAGCGCGCTTTGCTGCTTTTGCCGAGTCCTCCCTGCGATCAAGATGAAACAAGGCAACGGCGAGGCCGGTGTTCACCGCGGGGCTTCGCTTGTCAATGGAGTAGGCCTTCTCGAAAACGGACAGCGCCTCATCCCATTTGTCCATTTCGCCGAAGCACTTGCCGGCGCCGATGTGCGCAGCGCTGTGCTGCGAATCCAAATCGAGCGCGGTTTGGTAGCTTGCCAAAGCGTCCTGGTAGTTGCACATGTCGTATAGAGCGTCTCCGAGAGCGCTGTGGGAGTCGGGTTCTCGTCAGCGATCTCCACCGCTTCCCTGGCAACCTTGAGGGCTTCTCTTGATTCGCCCAGAACCCGCAGAAAACGGCACACCTGGACAAGCGCCATATCATCCTGATCGTCAGAGGCCATGGCGCGGGCGCGCATCAGCGCGAAAACAGCCTCGTCGTGCTTGCCTGAGCGAGTGTAGTAGGCGGCAACGGTCACCAGCTCAAACAGGTCATCGCTAACAGCCGCCCAAGCCAGACGCGTCTTCGCAGCTGCGCTGCTCGAATCGCCGTCGAGGATAGACGCGGCGGCCAGACCAAGGAAAGCTGCAGGATCGGACGGCTTTCCGGACCGGATCTGTTTTTCGAACGAAGCCCGAGCGCGGTGAAACTGGCCTTTACCCATCAGCGCGAAGGCATCAAGCAGGTTGCGGCGGTCTGTTGACGATACGCGGCCTTTCTGTGCCAAGCGTTGCCCTCCTTTACATCTACATCCGGTATTGCTGCAGGGCGCACGCCGCGGTTGCGATTCAACGCCGCCCCTAACATGATCTCCATTGGATATCTAGAGGCATAATGTAGCATGTAGCGCCCATCGCTGCAACAAGCGGGCTGCCAGCCTACCAGCTACCCAGGCTCTCAAGTGCCTTGCCGGATCGCGTGACAGGGTGTCCTGACCATACTGCTCGTGGTCAGTAGTTGTGTAAGTGCGTTGCGGTATGCCGCCGCGGAGGGCCGACTCCTGCGGGCGGAGTCAAGAGAGCGTACACGCCGTGACAGGGTGGTTGAGAAAGCCATCGAGAACGGGTGCAGCAGACTTGTTCGCGCTCCCAGGACAGGCAATGCAATCGGAGTAGAGCTCAGTTCTGAAGCGAGTGCGTTAGCGACTGTGTCGACAGTGTGTAGGCTCTAGGAATTCGGTGCAGGACTGGTCGCATCGAGGCGAGACGCCCAACGGTGCGACCAGTCTGTCCCAGCCCTCAGCTTCTTGTGGTAAGGACAAATCTCGAGTACGGAGACCTGTTAGGATATGGTGAGCGCGTTTCTGAACGGTGTTTCGGCAATCCATGAATGCTGCATGCGAAGACACGCTCACAGAACGTAATGAATATGTTACAATACCTGTACCGTGTCGCTACAGGGTAACGAAATCGAAAAGGAGGGTTACCACATGAACCCGTACAGGACCATTGGTCAGCGGCTTCAGCGGGCGCGTGGGCGCGCGGGACTCACCCAGCCTCAGGTGGCCAAATACTTGGGCGTGAAAAGAGAGCAGGTATCGCAGTTGGAGAACGGGCGCCGCAAGGTGGACGTCATTACCCTAACCAAGCTTGCTGATCTCTACGGCTACTCGATCACATACTTTGTTGATCAGGTGGCTGCGGAGCGGAGCGATATCTCGGTTGCGTTCAGAGCCCAGAACATAAGCGATGAAGACCTTGAGTCTCTTGGCTGGATAAACCGCTTTGTCCGTAACCTCAGTGAACTGACGGATCTGATCGAACGGAGGTCAGCCGATGCGTAGAATGGAGCAGATTGCACGTGTGAGAGCAGCTGAGGTTCGGCGTTGCCTGGGCGTAAGCGTCTCTGAACCTGTCGATGTGATCAAGCTGCTCAGAGAATGCTTCGACATCAGCTTCATTCTCAGACCATTTGCGAGCGACATCTCCGGGATGTTTGTCCGAGCCGACAAGGCAGAGGTCATAGCCGTCAACACGGTCAGAAGTCTCGGCCATCAGCGTTTCACTGCAGCGCACGAGTATTTCCACGTTCGGTACGACGTAGGAATGCTCGGGGCGGCCTGCAGAGTCGGTGTGGTGGACCAGCCGATTGAGCGAGAGGCCGAGGCTGATGCCTTTGCAGCGAACTTCCTTATGCCCGCTGAGGGGATTGCTGCCCGCGTTTTGGCTCGCACCGAGGGTGAGCGCGGTCTCGCCGTGGAGGATGTCGTCCACCTGGAACAGCATTTCGGCGCGAGTCACAAGGCAATGGTCAGGCGTCTTCGGGACCTGGGCTACTTACGTACGAACGAATTCGAGCAGATGTGGAGCCTCCCAATTCGGCAGACAGCCCGAACGCTCGGCTACGATACATCTCTTTACAGTCCAACGCGCGAAGACCGGATTATATCGTCGTACGCCGAGAAAGCCAGAAGAGCCTTGGACTTGGATTTGATCTCGTTTGGCAAGTACGAGCAGCTGATGCTGGAGGCGGGCTTTGCAGACCTCCTCTTTGAGCCCGACCTCGCCGAGGAGGATGCGCGTGCGGATCCTTGAGCTTAGGAGTCCGATCGTCTTCGATACCGATTGCATCTCCAGTTTCCTGTGGGTGAGAAACATGGATCTGGTCGTACAGACCTTGGCGGATTGCGCTCTACTCGTTCCTTCCCAAGTGATCGCAGAGCTTGGCGAACTGATGAGATTCCCCGACTACCGATTCGTGCCCGAGCTGATGCACGGTCGCGAGCAACAATCTGAGAGATGTGAGGGCATACTGTGAGCGGTATTATATGGGGCTCATCACCACGGCGGACATCATGTGCCACGCGGTAGCTCAAGGCATGATGACGGTTGCGGTGGGCCGAGTCGTGCCAGGTCCACCATGCAGGTCTGGCTCTAGCCCAATAGCATGATTGCCTCCAGCATCTTTGGCACTCCTGTGGTCGCATTCTCCCTGATGAAAGTGATCGCGCGCCATGTGGGAACTGCAACATCCTTGGGATCTACTACGAAAATGGGCGTGTCATGCGGAACGTACTGGACCAGTGCTGCGGCAGGGTAGACGACCAGGGAACTGCCTACCACCGCGAAAACGTCGGCGCTCTGAGCGATTTCCGCCGCCTCGGGCATTGCCGGCACAGCTTCGCCAAACCAGACTATGTGGGGCCTGAGCTGTGATCCCAGTTCGCACTTGTCTCCCCAGTTCAGCTCGGCGCCTTCTATGCCGTAGACCAGACTGGGGTCGGCTGTGGAGCGCGCTTTACTCAGTTCGCCGTGAAGGTGCAGTACTCTGGTGCTGCCTGCACGTTCGTGGAGGTCGTCGATGTTCTGGGTGATGATGTGCACATCCAGCATGTCTTCAGCTCTGGCGAGCGCCAAATGGGCAGTGTTGGGCTTGGCTTCATAGAGGTCCCTTCTGCGCTGGTTATAGAAGTCGAGGACTAGTCTTGGATCCTGCCGCCATCCTTCCGGGCTCGCTACCTCGGTGATGTCGTGGTCATGCCACAGTCCGTCTGAGTCGCGAAAAGTCCTGATCCCGCTCTCAGCACTGATCCCTGCGCCGGTAAGAACCACAAGCTTCTTCATAGGCCTAACATCATTCCCTTCCACTTTGTCCAGTTATTCTGAAAACTACGGGTCGCCTTAGCTTGCGTGCGCAGCCCCGAAAGCGACCCGCCGGCTCATTCGACTGGTTTGATAGGGCCCTACTACCTATTATACCAGCAGGCCCCGGAAGCGAGTGGAGCGACATGGCAGTGCCTCTTCCTTCTAGCCAGTCGTAGGGGCTGGCATCGCACTGGAGCAATATCCCCAGCTGGGGTTTGCGCTCACGCATGCGTGTGCGCCGCGGGGCCCTTTTGGTTGAACGCAGTATTCCGGCCCGCCTCGGCACCCAACGAAGACTCTCTTTCGTAGCTTTTCGGTCAAGACGACGTCCCCCTTGTTCATGGGTGACACTATCTCAATCGCGTTATGGGGCGAAAATATCACAGACGCATAACATCCGCAGCGACAGCCCGAGTCGTAATCGGTGGGCGGAATGGTATAATCAAGGCACAATTGGCGGCGCGACGACACTGCCCTGAGAGGCGCAGGGAGGCGCCTGTCCGCCGTTTGGGAGGATCGCCAAATGAGAATGAGCACTCGGAACAAGCTCCACCTGCCGCTTGTGTTGTTGCTGGCTATGATCGCGCTGTTAGTACCTTTCACATTCACCTCCGGCGCCGCGGGCTCGCCCGAGGCCTACCTTGGGCTCGCTGCTTTGGCGCAGCAGAAAGCCAGTACCCTCGTGAATGTCTTTGGAGCCACCAGTGTTCAATACGCCGTAATATCCCAAGGCGAGATCATGCTCTCGGGCAGCGCCGGGGTATATAGCCGCACCGAGGATAAGCCCATCA
>CAYZHL010000067.1:0-5158 GCA_964478095.1 uncultured Clostridia bacterium
CAGTGCAAGAACAGTATTATACTTTCTGCCGGTAATTGCAGCAAAAATCGGGTTTCTCTTCTACGGAATAAATCATGACATACATACCGCTGTGGCTTTGGCATTTTTCACAATCGCAATTGGATTGTCAGAAGAACTCTACTTCAGGGGAATTATACTGAGAAAGCTGAGGGCTTGTTTTACAATCAAACAGACAGTCATCTTGTCTTCTGTGTTCTTTGCAGCTGTGCATGCTTCTCAAGCATTTTCAGGAGCAGGAATTCTCATGGTTGCACTTACCATAGTCAACGCATTGCTATTTGGTATTGTCGCTTCGGAAATTGTAATGCTAACAAAAAGCATTATACCCGTAATTATGTGGCATATGTTATATGACTTCATTAATTGGATTGCATTAGCTCAAGGAACGATAGAGACTGTTTTGATAATCATTGAATCGACAATCATGATTACGTATGCAGTCTATTTATGGACTGAGTTGCCTGACAAACAGGGGAACTGCACGAGAATGAGCAGCCAAAGGAGACAGACACATGAACCCCTACGTGCTTGGCTTTCGTGACATTGACCGAACAGAGCTAATGATCGTTGGGGGTAAAGGCGCGAACCTGGGGGAGCTTTCCAGGACTGAAGGAATACGCGTACCAGAAGGCTTCTGTGTTTCTACTGAAGCCTTCAAGCGGATTGTTGGGGAGACGCCGTCGATTAGCGCGCTACTTGATGAGCTGTCGCTTCTGAAGGCGGAAAACCGGGGCAAGATCGCTGAACTCAGCGGTGAGATTCGCAGGGTCATCGAAGGGATAGCCATTCCTGAGGACATCAGTGAGGAGATCACCCGCTTCCTCTCGCGGCTTGGGCAGATAGATGCCTATGCAATACGATCAAGCGCAACTGCAGAGGATTTGCCGACGACCTCCTTTGCGGGTCAGCACGACACGTATCTGAACATTATCGGACGGGAGGCAATCCTAAAGCACATTAGCAAGTGTTGGGCATCGCTGTTTACCGAGAGGGCAGCGGCCTACCGCATTCAAAATGGCTTTGACCACCGCGAAGCGCACCTGTCGGTGGTTGTTCAAAAGATGGTTTTCCCGCAAGCGGCAGGGATTCTGTTCACTGCCGATCCCGTTACTTCTAGTAGAAGAGTATCGTCCATTGATGCTAGCTTCGGACTTGGTGAAGCCGTGGTCTCCGGCCTGGTTGATGCTGATGTCTACAAAGTACGTGACGGCACGGTTATCGACAAGAGGATATCCACCAAGAAGCTAGCTGTGTACGCCCGAAAAGATGGCGGTACGCAAGAGCGGGAGATTGAGCCCGAGAAGCAAAACAGGCAGGCGCTGACGGATGAGCAGATTCTGCAGCTTGAGCGGATGGGCAGAAGGATCGAGAAGCATTTCGGTTGCCCCCAGGACATCGAATGGTGCTTGGTTGACGATACGTTTTACATTGTCCAGAGTAGGCCGATCACGGCTTTGTACCCTATCCCTGAAGCAGACGATCAAGAAAACCACGTCCATGTATCTGTCGGCCATCAACAGATGATGACTGACCCCATGAAACCGCTGGGATTGTCTTTCTTCCTGTTGACAACATGTGCTCCCATGCGTAAAGCGGGAGGCAGGTTGTTTGTTGACGTAACCAGTCAACTGTCTTCACCTGAAGGTAGAGAAGCTTTGCTAAACACCTTGGGCAAATCCGATCCTCTCATAAGGGATGCCTTGATGGCCATCGTGGAGCGCGGGGACTTCATCAAGGTGTCACCAGGTGATAGCGAAGAAACGAGTCGCAGCAAAAGCAACAACAACATGCTGCCGTCAGGTTTTCCAACTCAACTTCACGACGGTCCAGCAATCGTTTCTAAACTGATCAAAGAAAGCCAGGCATCAATAGAAGCACTGAAGCAGAACATCCAGGCGCAATCCGGAACAGACTTGCTAGATTTCATCATCGACGACATCAAGGAATTGAGGACGGTTTTGTGTGGCCCGCGAAGCCTCGGTGTCATCACGGCCGCTTTTGATGCTTCATCGTGGATCAACGAGAAGATGGACGAGTGGCTAGGCCAAAGAAACGCGGCAGACACGCTTTCTCAGTCCGTGCCAAATAACATTACGGGGGAAATGGGTCTGGCACTACTAGATGTAGCTGATGTGATTCGTCCTTATCCAGAAGTAGTTGATTATCTGCAACAGGTGCAAGACGATAGCTTCCTGGATGAACTGGTTGAGTTCAACGGCGGACAGGAGATCCGAAACGCCCTTTATGCGTATCTGGATAGATACGGCATGCGGTGTGCCGGAGAAATCGACATTACGAGGACCCGTTGGAGTGAGAAACCGAGCACACTGATCCCAGTTATCCTGAATAACCTCAAGAACTTCGAGCCAAATGCGGGTCACTGGAGATTTGAGCAGGGGCAGCAGGAAGCCTTGAAGAAGGAACAGGAGTTGCTGCATCGATTAAGGCAATTGCCTGATGGTGAGCATAAAGCCAATCAGACCAAGCGAACGATCGACCTAATGCGGGGCTTGATCGGCTATCGTGAATACCCTAAGTACGCCATGATCCATCGCTACTTCGTATATAGGCAGGCTCTACTGAAAGAGGCCGAGCAACTCGCAAGAGCGAGCATTATCCGTGAGAAAGAAGACATATACTATCTCACCTTTGAAGAGCTTCGCGAAGTGGTACGCACAAAGAGGCTGGATTGCTCGATCATCAGCAGACGAAAAGACGAGTACAAGCTGTACGAGAAGCTGATTCCCCCACGTGTTATCACGTCTGATGGCGAGATCATTGCAGGCGAGTACAAGCGAGAAAACCTTCCGGCCGGAGCGCTTATCGGTCTGCCTGTCTCCTCCGGAGTTGTCCAGGGAAGAGCACGTGTCATCCTGAACATGGAAGACGCTGACCTGGAAGACGGAGACATACTAGTCACCCCGTTTACTGACCCCAGCTGGACACCATTATTCGTGTCCATACAGGGTCTAGTCACTGAAGTTGGTGGACTGATGACCCATGGAGCAGCAATCGCACGTGAATATGGCATACCAGCAGTCATCGGAGTTGAAAACGCTACCAGACTCATAAAGGATGGGCAACGAATTCGCGTGCATGGAACAGAAGGGTATGTAGAAATCCTGTAGTGGCATGAGCTGCCATCGCAGAAGAACACCTTGTCTCCACGCCTTCTGTTGAAGGAATTTGCCAGTATCGGCGGCGAATATACCGTAGTGAATATCCTACGCCAGACTGAATAGGGAGGAATGACGCGCAATGGCCAAGTACCTGCCCGAGCCGTACAAGATCAAGATGGTCGAGCCCATCACTCTTCTTCCGGAGGAAGAACGTTCTCGGCGGATCCGTGAAGCCGGCTTCAACACGTTTCTGCTCAAGTCGAGGGATGTGTACATCGATCTCCTGACCGACAGCGGCACAAATGCCATGAGTGATAGGCAGTGGGCCGGTCTGATGATGGGCGATGAGGCCTACGCAGGGAGCGAAAACTGGCTTCACCTGGAGGAGACTGTGCGTGAGCTGTTCGGGTTCAAGTATGTCTGCCCCACCCACCAGGGAAGGGGAGCGGAGAACCTCATTTCGCAGATCCTCGTGAGGCCTGGAACGTACGTGCCGGGCAACATGTATTTCACGACCACACGGGCTCACCAGGAGATGAACGGCGGCGCGTTTGTTGACGTCATCATCGACGAGGCCCACGATCCGCAGCTGGACGGCGTGCCTTTCAAGGGCAATGTTGACCTCGACAAGTACGAAGCATTGATTAGGAAGGTCGGCGCCGACAAGATACCGTACATCTCCGTCGCAGTCACTGTCAACATGGCTGGAGGCCAGCCCGTGAGCATGGCCAACCTCAAGGCTGTATACGAGATGTCCAAGAGGTACGGAATCCGGGTCATTTTCGACGCCACTCGCTGTGTGGAGAATGCGTACTTCATCAAGAAGCGTGAACCGGGTTATGAGAGCCGTACGATCGCTTCGATTGTGCACGAAATGTTCTCCTATTCAGACGGCTGCACCATGAGCGGCAAGAAAGACGGAATTGTGAACATGGGCGGATTCTTGGCTACCAACGAGGAGGAAGTCTACCGTCAGGCCACGTCGAAGGTAGTGGTGTATGAGGGCATGCCCAGCTATGGCGGGATGACTGGCCGCGACATGGAAGCCTTCGCCCGCGGGCTGCGCGAGGCCATGGACTACGCGTACATCGAACACCGAGTGGAGCAGGTGGGCTATCTTGGCGCCAAGCTGATTGAGGCCGGCATACCCATAGTACGTCCGGTCGGGGGACACGCCGTCTTCCTCGATGCCAGGGCGTTCTTGCCGCACATCCCGCAGCCCAAGTTCCCGGCACAGGCGCTGGCTGCCGCCATCTACGAGGAGTCGGGTGTACGCTCCATGGAAAGAGGCATCATCTCCGCAGGACGCGACAAGGAAGGCAAGGACTACGAGCCCAAGCTCGAGCTTGTGCGATTGACCATACCGCGCCGCGTGTATACCAACGCTCACTTCGACTACGTAGCAGATTCCATTGCCGAGGTATACGCTCGACGCGACCGGGTGCGCGGGCTCAAATGGGTGTATGAGCCGCCGGTGCTCCGCTTCTTCACTGGCCGGTTTGAGCAAGTGTAGGTGAGCCCTCACTCATGAGGCGCGGCTCGTTCGCTGTGAGGTGGTGACATGCCCGACGATGCTGAAGACGTACGAATGGTAACGTCCATGGCCAGGTTCGACCGCGACTTGACCCTAGTTGACTTCGGCGATGACTGGGCCAAGATCATATCCCGAGTGGCCAAGATACCTATAGACCGCATAGCCCGCGGGGTCAATCTGCTGGATGTTGCGGGCGGCGAGGGCCGCAAATGGATTGAGCGCTATCGTGGCGCTCTGGAAGGCCAGTCTGACTACTCCCGGGTAGCCCTGCGGGGCGAGGCGGGCGGCGGGCCTCTAGGCGCCACTGCCACGAGCTGGGACCTGTATGCGCTTCCGCTCACTCTGAACGAGCAGGTAGTGGGCGCGATTGAGCTCGCTGCGCGCGCTGACCGCACTGTGGAGGCCGCGGTTCTTGCCGGCGAGCGGGCAAAGGACGCCGCGAAGCGCTTCGCAAAGGGGATGACGCCCTCCGCGCTGTACAACG
>CAYZHL010000067.1:5168-5913 GCA_964478095.1 uncultured Clostridia bacterium
GCCCGACATGTGTTTTGTGTTGAGCTACGACGGCATTGTGGCCGGCTGCCACGGGTCCAGCCTGCCGGAGGTCTTCGGGGGCCCCGATAAGCTCATCGGAAGGCCATTTGCCGAGATTGCGCCGGAGTCGGAGCGTCGGAGGATCCGAGCCGCACTGGATGAAGTAGCCAGAGGCGCCCAGGCAGGTCATGAAGCCGGGCGGGCGGGCGGGGGAGACTCGAAGATCGAGACAGCTGCCAGCCTGGAGTTCGTGGTAGGGCGCGGGGCGAGCGCTCAGGTCTTTGAAGCGCGATTCGCCCCGCTTCCTTCGGGCGGCACAATAGGGGTGGTTCGAGACGTAACCGAGGCCAAACGCGCCTTGGCCATTCAGTCGGGGCAGAACAGGTTCCTTGAGCTTCTCGCGAAGGGAGGCGCATTTGAGGAGACGCTCACGTCACTCATTCGCATTCTCGAGGAGCAGTCGCCGGGCATGTCGGGGCTGATACTCCTGCTTGACCCGGACGGGCGGCGACTGCGCGTCGGAGCCAGCGCTACTCTTCCGCGGGAGTATGTGGACTCTATGGACGGGATAACGATCGGGCCGGCGGTGGGCTCATGCGGCACTGCGGCTTTCACAGGTGAGCGCGTCATAGCCCTGGACATCATGACCGACAGGCGCTGGGACGGCCTGAGGGATCTGGCGGCCAAGTATGGCCTTCGCGCGTGCTGGTCTCAGCCTGTTGTGGATGACGACGGGGTTGTGATG
>CAYZHL010000067.1:5923-10914 GCA_964478095.1 uncultured Clostridia bacterium
AACGCCGCGCTCTCCGTTGCCGGTTGAGCTGAAGGCAATTGAGACAGCTGCCCGGCTGGTGCGCGTGGCAATTGAGCAAAGGCACGCCAGAGAAGAGGTTGAGGCAGCTTACGAGCAGCTGGAGCGGCGCATCGAAGAACGTACGCGCGAAATAGAGCGGCGCCGCCGGGTGGCGGAAGGCCTGCGCGAGATTCTGGGGTCGCTCAATTCCGCCAGGCCTCTGGAGGACATACTCGATCTCATACTGGAGCAGGCCGAGGAGTTCCTGGGCGCCGAAGCCGGCGCGCTCTATCGGCTCGACCCCGTCGGCGATATGCTGGACGTCGCGGCGGCTCGGGGGTTGGCCGAGGCGACCTGCGGCCGGATTGACGTGGGAGAGGGGGTCGTCGGCTGGGCAGTCATGGCCAGACGGCCTGTGGTCGTATCCGGAGTCGGCGCTTCGGGCGGGAGTCAGACGCGTCAGCCGTCGGCCGCTCGAGCACCGGCCGGCAGAGGCCGTATCGGGCGAGCGGGCGCCGCCGGGCGGGCGCAACCCGGAGCGAGGCTCGACAGATCGCAATGGGATGAGCTGCCCGATTGGGCCATGGGGCGATTCAGGAGCCTGATGGCTGTGCCGCTGGTGGGTAAGGACCGGGTGTATGGCGTTATCGCGCTGTGTTTTTCCGAGTCTCGCGGGTTTTCCCACGAGGAACTGAAGCTGGCAATGTCCTTTGGCGACCAGGCTGCTCTGGCCATAGAGAATGCTGAGCTTAGGGCGAAAGCTGAGGAATCGGCCGCGGCCGCCGAGCGGAGTCGGCTTGCCCGAGATCTGCATGACGCGGTCACCCAGACCCTCTTTTCCGCCAGCCTTATCGCGGAAGTCCTGCCGCGACTGTGGAAGCAGAGTGAGGATGAAGGCCTGAAGCGTCTGGACGAGTTGAGACGGCTCACACGAGGCGCCTTGGCTGAAATGAGGTCGCTTCTCCTGGAGCTGAGGCCGGCTACGCTCATGGAGGTCGGGCTGGAGGACCTGCTGCGGCAGCTTGCAGAGGCGATGACGGGGCGGGCGGGCATACCGGTCTATGTGGAACTAGGCGGGGCCTCCTGCGGCGGCGTATGTGCCCTTCCTCCGCAGGCGCGAGTGGGGCTATATAGAATCGCGCAGGAATCCCTGAGCAATGTGGTGAGACACTCTGGCGCCAGCGAAGCCTGGGTGAGCTTGACGTGTTCAGGAAACCAGTCTGAGGCGATTCACGTCGAGCTTCGAGTCCGCGATAACGGTCGAGGGTTCGATCAGGATGTTGTCTCCCCTGAGCATCTGGGCCTCAGGATAATGCAGGAACGGGCGGCGGCGATAGGGGCACGCATCTCTGTCGAGAGCCGTATTGGTCGAGGGACCGAGATCGTCGTCGCCTGGAACGGTCTGCGAGGAGGCGAAGGCAGTTGAGCGGTACTGAGCGGATCCGTGTGATGATCGTGGATGATCATGCGATGGTGAGAAGTGGACTTAGGGCATTTCTGAGCGTGTACGAGGACCTGGAGTTCGCCGGCGAGGCGAGCGACGGCAGGGAGGCCATGGAGACCTGCTCGAGTATACGCCCTAATGTAGTGCTCATGGATCTGGTGATGCCTGACATGGACGGCGCTTCGGCCACCAGGGCAATCCGCAAGGCCTGCCCGAACATACAGGTCATTGCGCTCACAAGCTTCAAAGAGCAGGACCTGGTGCAGGGAGCGCTTCAGGCCGGCGCCATTGGGTACTTGCTGAAGAATGTGTCCGCCGACGAACTGGCATCGGCGATCCGCGCTGCTCATGCCGGGCGACCCACGTTGGCGCCTGAGGCTACCGAGGCCCTCATCAAGGCTTCGATCCAGGCGCCGCCCGAGCCTGAAGTCGGCGCTGACCTGACCGACCGTGAGCACGAGGTGCTGGCCGCCCTGGTGCAGGGCCTCACCAATCCGGAGATCGCGGACAGGCTGTACATCAGCCGGGCCACGGTCAAGTTCCACGTGAGCAGCATACTTTCCAAGCTGGGAGTGCAGACGAGAACCGAGGCAGTGGCGCTGGCGCTCCAGAAGAACCTGATCAAGTAGAGCGCCGGCGGCGCCGGCTCGATGACGGTACGGGCAGGCGTGGCTTTCCGCCGCACATTGGCGGACGGACGCGCCTTCTGCTATTCTGCTCTTCATCCCCGCCGCTTTTCCGCCACTCCCCATCTGGCCAGGAAAAGACCGTTCCAATGTCCATCCGATCTCTCCGACAGTCGGCCGATTCGCCCGACTTGCGTCACGTGTAGACTCAGAATTGCAGGGCGCGGTGCTCGGCCGCAACTGGCTGGCGCGCCGACAAGACTAGACAGCAGAGGGTGGCGCAGATGGAGTGTCCGGCACAAGAGTGATCATTGCAGACGATCGGCGCGAAGTCCGCTCGGGGCTTCGAGCGCTGCTCGAAGAGGAGCAGGCAAGGTTCGTCATCATGGAAGCAGCTGACCTACGGCAGCTGATGCCGCAACTACAGCAATCTTGTGTCGACCTCGTGCTCCTCGACTGGGAACTAGGCCCCGTTTCGGGCCCCGACATCCTGGCAATGCTCAAGGGCGTATGTCCCAATACTCCCGTTGTCGCGCTCAGCGCGCGACCGGAAGCCAGGAATTCGGCTCTTGCGTCTGGAGCGACCGCATTCATCCTCAAGGCGGACTGTGTGGAGACAGTGCTCGCTGCAGTCAGGTCGGCTATCGGATCGCGCGACTATGACCAACGAAAGGAGGAAGCAAGATGAACCGGGAAGCACAGAGGGTGTCAGTGGAGCAGGCAATGTTCATGGCCGGCAATAACGTGGACTTGGCGGCAGCCATGATCCGCTACAATGAGCGCGGCGCGTATATGGAGCGCCGGGAGTACCAGCAGGCTGCGGAGTCGGTCAGAATGGCGCGGGCGGCAGCGCTCGGTCGGCCGGTCGTTCAGAGAGGCTGATGTTGCCCGGGATCGGGCGGAGGAAGCAGGGGGTGTGTTGAGACATGAAGAGGAAAGGTGCTTCAGCAAATGCGTATGTTACCAGTGATGAAGACATCGGACACAGGTAACACCGGACCGCTCCACAAACAGAATATCGGATGAATCCCCGGTCGAGGCTTACGCAAAAGATAGAACGACCGGGGATTCCGCTTTTGCATGGAGGGATTAGGCGATCGCCTGTCGAAACAGGCAATTCAATGCGGCCGGGAGCGGCTGGGAAGGTGGTTAAGATGTCCGGTAGTGATGTCTCGTTTGTCGTGATCACCGGGCTTTCCGGGGCCGGCAAGACCCAGTCTATGAAAGCTCTGGAGGACCTAGATTTCTTCTGCATCGATAACCTTCCACCGTCCCTCCTACCTCAGCTGGTCGAGTTGCACGCCGGCGCGGCTCCCCACCGTAAGTACGCAGTCGCCATGGACGTTCGCGGCAAGGAATACTTCGGCCATCTAGTGGATGCGTTGAACTGGCTTGCCCGCAGCGAGTACCACTATACAGTCGTATTTCTTGAATGCAGGGATTCCGTGCTAGTGCGCAGGTTCAGCGAGACGCGCCGTCAGCACCCCCTGTCGGGAGCGGGCAGCATATACGATAGCATAGCACTGGAGCGCCGGGTACTTGCGCCCATAAGGGAACGGGCACACATAGTGCTCGACATCTCGGACCTAAAGCCGGTCGAGCTGAAGGCGCATCTGCATGCGGCGGTAATGGGCACTCCCGTTCACGAGATGATGGTTGTGGATGTGTTTTCCTTCGGGTTCAAGTACGGAGCGCCGATCGATGCGGATATCGTGTTCGATGTGCGGTTCCTTCCGAATCCTTTCTACGTGCGCGATCTGAGGGCAACGACCGGCATGGAGCCGGCGTGCGCTGCCTACGTCATGGACTCGCACACGTAGAAAGGATTCTCAGCCTGATACCATACTATAGCAAAGAAGGCAAAGGCCGCCTTACTATCGGAATTGGATGCACAGGCGGGCAGCATCGGTCGGTAGCGGTAGCCGAGGAGCTTGGGCGGCAATTGGCGCAGAGAGGCGTCAGAAGCCAGGTGCGGCATAGAGAGATCACCGACCGCAAGCTTGCAGTCGAGAGCGGGTTGTGTCCGGACGATGCAGGCGATGAATGCGACACGGATGGCAGGGGCGGGCGCGACGAATAATGGGAAAGACGGTGATCGTCTGTGATTGTCGATGAGTTTGTTGAGCTGGTCAAGATCGATGCCGAATCTGGAAGCGAGGCGCAGATGGCCGCGGCTGTAGCCGACCGACTGCGCGGCATCGGGCTCCAGGTCGAGCAGGATAGCGTCGGCAATGTGATCGGCCGGATGTCGGCCTGCGCCTCTGGGTGTTCATGTGGTGAGTCAATAATGCTCTGTGCGCATCTTGACCGAGTGCCGCCTGGCAAGGGCGTCAGACCCGTCGTCCGCGATGGTGTGATCTACTCCAGCGGCGATACGGTGTTGGCAGCCGATGACATAGCGGGCGTGACAGCTATTCTGGCCGGCCTTCGCATGGCCAAGGCCTCCGGCCGATGTCTGCCCGAGGTGGAGGTCGTGTTCACCGTAAGCGAGGAGCGGGGCCTTCGCGGCGCAAAGCAGCTGGATTACGCCCGACTGGCTTCAAAGGTAGGGTATATCTTCGACGCTGCTGATCCTGTCGGTACGGTGATTCTATCGAGCCCGACACATATGGGGCTTGAGGTGCAGATCACCGGGCGGGCGGCCCATGCGGCGGCCAATCCGGAGGACGGAATCAGTGCGATACAGGCAGCCGCCGAAGCCATCGCCGGTTTCCCCTTCGGCCGCGTCGACGCGCAGACCACGGCCAATGTAGGCATCGTATCGGGCGGTACTGCAACCAACATCATATCCGAAAAGGCCTACTTCAAGGCCGAACTCCGTAGCCTCGACCATCAGCGGGCCATCGATCTTGCCGAGGAATGCGCAGCCAAAATACGTGATACGGCGTCCCGCCGCGGCGCGCGCGCCAATGTCGCAACCA
>CAYZHL010000068.1:0-3622 GCA_964478095.1 uncultured Clostridia bacterium
AACCCCATTCACTACGCGGATCTTACAACCCTATACTCGCGCCGGCATGACCTTGATCCTTTCCTCGTGGCTGCCATCATGAGAGTGGAAAGCAGGTACCAGCCCGATGCGATGTCGTGCAAGGGCGCCCGAGGCCTGATGCAACTCATGCCGGATACCGGGCGGTGGGCTGCCACGCGCCTGGGGATAGAGGGCTACTCCGACGACCTTCTGTTCGAGCCTGAGATCAATATCGGGATCGGCGCATGGTATCTCAGGCAACTCCTGAACCAGTTCGACGGCAACCTGGCCGTGGCTCTGGCTGCCTACAACGGCGGTCCGAGCAATGTGGAGCAATGGCTGTCCAGCGGGGAGTGGTCGGGGAGCATCGACGATCTGGAGCAGATACCATTTGGGGAGACTGCCCGGTATGTTGACCGCGTAAGCAGAGCGTACCGACTCTACCTCAAGGCCTACAACTCTCGATGGCCCGGCGGTGACACGCCGCGTGTGCTATAATCACTCTGTAATGGGAATTGTCCGGGGGGTAGCAGTGCAAATGAACATTCCAGGAAAGGTCGCTAGTCTTTCTCAGGTGAAGGAGTTCGCAGTGGATCCGGCCAGACGGCTTTTCTCCGCGACGCACGACGAGATCATGAACGGGTACACTACGGATCTGTACTTTGTGAAGACCCGGCAGATACTGGGCTCGATGGGGCTCGCCGATACTCGGGTTACGGCCGAGATATTCCCCAGGAAACGCGGCGTGCTGGCGGGGATCGACGAATGCATGAACCTTCTGCATGATACGGATGTCGAGGTATGGGCAATGCCCGAGGGAGAACCCTTCGACGCCAAACAGACCGTCATGCGCATCCGGGGCAAGTACTCGGAGTTCGGGGTATACGAAACCGCTCTCCTCGGGATACTTGCCAGCTCAAGCGCATGGGCTACAGCCGCACGCGACATCCGCGACGCTGCAGGCGACAAGCCTTTCATATGTTTTGGCGCGCGCCACCTCCACCCGGCGGTTGCCCCGGTGATGGAGCGAGCGGCAGTGGTGGGCGGCGCCGATGGCGCTAGCTGCATCCTCGGCGCGAAACTCGCCGGCGTTGAGCCTAAGGGAACCGTCCCCCATGCGGTCTTCCTGATAGCCGGCGACACTGTGGAAGTCGCAAAGGTGTACGATCGTGAGATGCCGCCGGAAGACGCTCGGATCATCCTGGTCGACACGTTCAAAGACGAAGCTGAGGAGTCGCTGCGCGTGGCCGAGGCGCTTCGCGAGCGGCTGCAGGGGATCAGGCTCGATACCCCTGGCGAGCGGGGCGGGGTAACAGTGGATCTAGTGCGCGAAGTGCGCGCCCGCCTGGATCAGGCCGGATTCAACCATGTTAAGATATTCGTCTCGGGAGGCGTGACCCCCGAACGCATAGCGGAACTGTCGGCTGCCGGAGCCGACTCATTCGGCGTGGGCAGCTACATCTCCGGTGCGTCTCCTATAGACATGACGATGGATATCAAAGAAGTAGAAGGCAAACCCATAGCCAAACGGGGGAGGATACCGGGCATCATGAAGAACCCCCGGCTGGTCAAGGTAGAGTAGGCTACCGAATGCCGAGGGCGCTTTCCGGATCGGGTGCGCGCGGAAGCAGCTGGGGCATCCTGTCGCTTCCCTTGCTCGGTTCCATGCCCGAACCGGCCGGATACCCCCGACTTTTGCGATTTGGAGGCGATCCGGCGGCCCTCCGAAATCGATGCACTTAAGAAGTAATGTTATCTCCGATACTAGTGCCGATAAGTGACACTATCGCAGCTCCAGCCGTTTTGGCCCGTGATCGTCGCTGCTATGGTTGCCGGAAGGCCCCGCTCAGCACGTCCAGTAGTTCGTGCCGGTCGGCGCGGTGCTCGGGGAGGCCGAACATGGGCGCATGCGCCATCTCGGCCCGGACGATCCACTCCAGATCTTGCAGTCCGAAACCGGCATCCCACAGCGACGCGGTCAATCCCGCGATAGCCAGAAGCTGCGGTACCGAGCGGCTCAGCCACTCCAGAACGCCGCCCGCCATCTCGGGCATCTGCGATTCGAGTCCCCTCAGGCGTTCCTGCACTCCCGCCTGCCTGGCCTGCACGCGCATTGCGGAAGGAAGAAGTAAGCCCACCATGTGCCCGTGGGCCAGCCCGAATCTGGCGCAGTAGTGCACCAGGGCATGTGGGATGCCCAGACGCGCGTGGGCGAAGGCCACGCCCATGAGGAGGCTGCCCCAGCTGAGAGCGTCTCGCACGCCTGGCTCGACGTCGGCGCCCGCGGCAATCAGCGACCCTATCCCTCTGATCAGATTGACGCTGGCCTCAATGGACAGCGACTGCACAACGGGCGATGCCTCGGCACTTGTCAGAACCTCAAGCGCCTGCGACAGCGCGTCTACCGCGGCAATGGCTGTGGGCGCAAGAGGCAGAGAATCGGTGAGCGCCGGATCGGCCATTATCAGCTTCGGCGGCGGTATCCCGCGTATGCTCCGCTTCTCGTCGCCCAGCTCGACGACGGCGTTATTGGTGCTTTCCGCTCCGGTGCCCGAAGTCGTGGGAACAGCGATCCATGGAAGCGCCCTGGCGGGGTTGACTCTGTGACAGCCAGTCTGAAACCCTTCCACGTCTTCTGCGTCATCGTGCTCTGCGAGCGCGGATACTGCCTTGCCGACATCGAGCGTAGTGCCTCCGCCCACGGCCAGAACGACATCGGCCCGCGCGCGCCGGGCCGCATTCACGCCGGATCGTATGGCTGCATGGTCAGCGCGTCCGTGCACTTGAAACGTCACCGCGCTTCTGAACATGCGCCCGAGCCTGGCAATGGCATCGGCCACCGGCGCAGCCTTCGAGCTTTCCGCTCCTACTACGACCAGGCACGTCGGCGCCTTCAGATGACTTCCCCGACCCAGTACCGTCCTGACCTGGGCCTCTTCAATCCGTTGCAGCAGCCCGCGGCCGAACCAAATCGCGTGGGCTGTGCGCGGCAGCGCGATTCGATCGACGATCACCTCGTCGCGGTCTGACAATTCAACCAATAGTCCGGCGCTCCTCTCATGCGTGATCCGCAGAACACTGTCTCCTTGGGTTCGGCGAGCTATCACGGTCATCCTCCTTCACGACCACATTGTCATGCGGCGTTCACAGTACGGACACACAGAGCCGGTATGCTGTGGACGAGCTGTGATATACGTCGTTATGCACGGGGGTGACGAACCATGAAACGCAGGGCCATTGCTGTGACAGCCATTGCTTTGCTGGCATTGGCGGCTGTCGGCGGAGGTATTGTGTGGAGGCGTAGGCAGAAGGCCGCCCAAAGCACAGCGACTGTCTCGTACAGGCCAGTGCCGGTGTCAAGGGGAACTCTGTCAAGGAGCATCTCGGCCACAGGCAATCTGAGCGCAGCCGGCCAGATTGACATCTATCCCGGCAAGTCCGGCATTGTTGACGCTGTTATGGTGGAGGAGGGGTGCGAGGTAAGGGAGGGAGACGCGCTTGTGCGCCTCGCCCAGGACCAGATCGATGTGCAGCAGGCGAAATCAAACGTCAGGCAGCGTGAGGAGGAGCTGAGGAGCGCGCAGGATCTGCTCGGCAAGATCCGCGACCTTCATGGACGGGG
>CAYZHL010000068.1:3632-5737 GCA_964478095.1 uncultured Clostridia bacterium
GCGCCGCCACCGACAAGGAACTCAAGTCTGCCGAGACCAGTGTCGTGCAGACTCAGGACAATCTGCAGGCGGCCAGGCTCAAGCTGGATAGCCTCGTAACTGATTCCGGAGACGGGCTGATTCGTTCGCCGATAGATGGCGTGGTCACCGCGGTGAAGGCTGTAGTTGGCGGGAGTGTATCGCCTTCGGCTGCTGTAGTGACCATGGTTGACCCGCGCAATGTGGTTCTCAAGGTTACGGTGGACGAGAATGATATCGGAGTCGTTCAGGTAGGCCAAAGAGCCGACATCACCCTGGACGCAGTGGACGGCTTGTCTCTTGTGGGGACTGTGTCGGCCGTGGGCAAGGTCGGCGAGACGAAAAGCGGTATTGTGGTGTTCAATGTCGACATCGGTATCGAGGATCCCGACCCCAGTGCGCGGCCGGGAATGAGCGCGGAGGCGGAGATCACGGTAGAACGCGTCGACAACGCCCTGATCGTTCCCGTCAGTGCCCTGGACGGGCGGATGGGAAGATACACTGTGCAGGTGCGCAATACCGATGGGGGCATTGAGCTCCGCAGTGTTGAGGTCGGAATGAAGACGACCACTGCCGCAGAGATCATCTCCGGTCTGTCCGCCGGCGAAGCAGTTGTCGTCGCGGATGGCCGGGCGACTTCCTCGGGCGGCTTTTCGAGGCGGGATAGTCAGACTGGTATGCCGGGCTTCTCGATGCCGGGTATGGACGGAGGAGGCCCTGGCGGGAATCCTGGCGGCACTCCGGGCGGCATGCCCAGAATGTAGAGGTATCGCCATGAGCCTAATTGAGCTGAAGGATGTACATAAGGAGTACTCCACCGGGCGAGGGTCTATAAGAATCAACGCCCTGAGCTCGGTAAGCCTCACGGTTGAAGAGGGCGAGTTCGTCTCCATAATGGGTCACTCCGGCTCAGGCAAGTCCACATTGATGAACATACTTGGGTGCCTGGATAGGCCCACGTCGGGAGAGTATATTCTGGACGGATACGTAGTCAGCAAGCTCAGTTCGGATCAGCTGGCCGACATTCGAAATCGCACTATCGGTTTCGTGTTTCAGTCGTTCAACCTACTTCAGCGGCTGGACGCTGTGAGCAACGTTGAGATGCCGCTGATATACGCCGGCGTATCGCCGCGTGAGAGACGGGAAACCGCTATCAAGGCGCTTGAGATGGTGGGTCTGGGCGACAGAACGCGTCACCGCCCGAGCGAACTGTCGGGAGGCCAGCAGCAGCGGGTCGCCATAGCCAGAGCCTTAGTCAGCCGACCGCGGCTGGTGCTGGCGGACGAGCCCACAGGCAATCTGGATTCAGCTGCGAGCCGCGAGATCATGGAGGTCCTTCGCGGGCTGAACAGCGATGGCATCACAGTCATCGTGGTGACTCACGAGCCGGAGGTCGCAGCCTACACTCCGCGGGTGCTCAAGTTCAGGGACGGTGTGTGTATCGAAGACAGCTCAGCCGGGTTGGGGGGTGCACTTGCATGAGACCGTCAGATAATGTCAGGCTGGCTATGGGAGGTCTGATGGGCAGCCCCTTTCGATCGTTTCTCACCACGCTCGGGGTGATAATCGGCGTTTCGGCAGTGATAATCACTGTGTCAATCGGCACCGGGGCCAAGCGCCAGACCGAGTCGCAGATCCAAAGACTAGGGTCGAATCTCATTACCGTATCCAGCGGCTATCGCAGTGCCTACTCGAAGATAACCAACCGCATCCTGCCTGCGATTGAGCAATGCGGCTCTGTGAGGCAGGCGACTCCCCAGATCAACAGGTCGGGGACGGCATCATACGGATCCAACGCCCTGTCCACGACGGCGATAGGCACATCCGCCAACTACCTGGAGGTGAGGAACCTCAAAATGGCGCGGGGAGTGTTCCTGTCAGACGCGGACATCGACGCTTCCACCTGGAACTGCGTGCTCGGGGCGGACCTTGCAACTGAGCTGTTCGAAGAGGAGGACCCCTTGGGCAAAAGGGTCCGGTTTGACCGAGTCAGGTTCACAGTAGTGGGCGTAGCCGCATCTCAGGGCGACACAGGGTTTTCCAGCGTCGACAATGTCATGTTCATACCCTATACAACCATGCAGAAG
>CAYZHL010000068.1:5747-10852 GCA_964478095.1 uncultured Clostridia bacterium
CCTACGACCAGGTGTATGCCACGCTCCTCCTAGAGACCGGCGATGAACGGGCCTTCCGGCTGAGCAACCAGGCGGATGTGCTCGACTTCGCGGCCAGCATGACCGATACCATGACGCTACTTCTCTCAGGGATAGCAGCTGTGTCGCTCCTCGTGGGCGGCATCGGGATCATGAACATCATGCTGGTATCGGTGACCGAGCGCATCAGGGAGATCGGGATTCGCAAAGCCATAGGCGCCAAGGAGCGGCAGATACTGGCGCAGTTCATAATGGAGGCTGCAACCCTGAGCGTATCGGGCGGACTTCTGGGCATTGCCTTCGGCTTCCTCGGGTCCCGCATCATCACTCGCGTGTTCAGCTGGCCTACGGCAGTCGACACCAGGTCGGTGGTACTAGGTTTTTCGCTGTCGCTTGCAGTCGGGGTCTTCTTCGGAGCCTACCCGGCATACAAGGCGGCCGGACTTGACCCCATTGAGGGGCTTCGACACGAATGAGGGGGGATAGTCAGTGAGGATGTTCGCAATCATCGTGTGCTGCATCTGCGCAGTCGGGGTGCACGTTATGCCTGCTTGCGCAGAGGCGTCGCCAGGCGACAGCGTGCGTGTGTGGACAATCGAGGAGTTCGCGGAGGCTACGCTTGCCCAGTCGCGGAGCTACCTTGCGGCGCGCGAATCGCTGCAGACCGCGGCGATAGGTGAGAAACTGGCCACGCCGATCTATGCAGCCGGCGCGACGGCGTCGGGTGTCTGGGCTAGCGGGTCAGGCTCATCCGGCACATCCTCGGAGGCCAGGCAGACCGCAAGAGTATCCGTCAAGGCGCCGATCACCGACAAGCTATCGGCGAGCGCCGACTATGCCGCCGACAAGTCGACATACACACTCAAGTTCTCCTACACCCCACTTGCCGGTGTGACAGCAGCGGATATTGTTCGTAGATTCCCCGCGTCCATTCTGGGGTCATGGGGACCGACCGACGCCGCAACATCCGCAAAGGAACTAGCCGCTCTGAAGCTGGACGACGCGAGGTCCGCGGCCCTGCTTGATGCCAGAAAGACCTACAGTGGCGCCCTCAAGACTACCAAGGCGCGACGCATTGCCGAAGAGGAACACAGGCTGGCCGGGATCGAGCTGTCCATAACAGAGAGACGCTTCATGTCCGGCCTAGCCAGCGAGCTCGAGGTTGAACAGGCCAGGCTTAACCTTCTCGACGCCGAGCTCGCCCTGATGAAGGCGGATACCGACGAGCGCTGGATGAGGAAGCGGCTTTCGTCGATGACGGGGCAGGACATGTCTGAGGCCGTGCTGGAGGACTTGCCCGACTTCGACTTGGAGGCGCCCGATCTCAAGGTATTGGTCTCGGTCGCTCGGCAAAATGATGTCGATCTTGCACAGGCAGAGGCAGAGCTGGCCAGTGCCGTGCGGGCGCTCGAGTCGGCCAGGAGCCTGCTTCCATCGGTACAGGTGGATGCCGAGACGACGGTCGGCGACTGGTCGCCGCGGTTCACAGTCAGCGCGAATTGGTCGATCTCCTTCGCCAGATCGATGGAGATTGAGAAGGCCGCCGTCAGAGTCGAACAGCGCCAGCGGGCCGTGGATGAGGCGTCCAGCTCGATCAGTGATTCCATCGCCAAGAACCTTGACTACCTCGCGATCGAGATTGCCTCCATGGAGAAATGGAGCAAGCAACTGGAGGAGTCAGAGGAGTCTCACCGGAGGATGCTGGAGTCTTACCAAGAAGGAGAAGTCCTGCTGGTCGACGTGGAACGCGCAAGGCTCAACCTGCAGAAGTCGCGCAACAACTACCTGGCCCATTGGGGAGCGGTATGGGAAATGTGGTATACCCTGGCTGACCTGAGCATGCACGAATGACAACCCGATGATTACATGGAGGCGATTGAGATGAAGATGAGGAATCCTTGGCACATCACGGTCCTGCTATTGCTTTCGCTGCTCATGCTCACGGGACGTGGCGGAGCTGTGTCTGCTGCTGCGCCTGCAAGCGCGGCTGGGCGCCTTGAGATCGGCCTGGCCCAGTGTGTGGAGGGCTACATAGCCGGATCCGACGCAGTGCGGACAGCAGAGAAGAAAGCGGCGGATTCCGCTGAGGCGCACAAAAGGGCCGTAGCTGAGAAAAAAGCCGCTCTATCGCTGGCGGAACTGGAAACGGCAGCCGAGTCTGCACAGCTGGCACTGGCCGAGGCCCGAAATAACGCGGCGCTCCTGGCAGTGCAGGCCTACACCGGCCTTGTCCAGGCGGCGCGGGACGCCGAGAGCAAGCATGCCTCCCTCGCTGTGGCAGAGGAGAAGCTGCGGGTGCTGCGACTGAGGCACCAGGCTGGTCTTATCACCAGCGATACCGTGCTGCAGCAGGAGAACGCGTACCTGTCTGCGAAGGATGCCGTGATCCGTGCGGACGACAGCCTGAGGCAGGCCAAAGACGATCTGTGCCGGGCCATGGCGGTTGGTCTATATGAAGAGATAGTCCTCACGACAGATGTTGCATCGCTTGCAGGCGAGACGGTCGCTTATGATGTCGCTGAGTCCATGAAACTGGCACGGGCCGCCAGTTCGTCGTACTTCTCGGCTGTGAAGTCCGAGGAACTGGCCAGACGGAAGCATGAAGCGCTTCAGGATACGATGATAGCTACTAAGGCCGAACGCACGTCGGCCGATGACGCTCTGAATGATGCCGCAAGTCGGCTCGCGAGCGCGGAGAATTCGCTGGTTGATTCGGTGTCAAACGCCCTAGCTCAGCTGGATTCGCTGATCAGAAGCTTGCGCATGCAGGTTCTGTCCGCTCAGCTTTCCGACGCCAACCTGGATGTTGCGAGGATTAAGTTCGGATACGGCGAAATGCTCCAGTACGAGCTGGACAGCGAAGTGAACTCGGTGGCCCAGGCTCATGCCAGGGTGACTAAGGCCAAGGAAGATCTGTATGTTCAGGTGCTCAAGATAGAATCGATGATCGGGCGCGACGTGGCCGGCATGCTGTGTCAGGCAGGCCTCAAGTAGCCAGGCGCCACACTCGCCCGGCCGAACTACTGATACAGAACGGGTGAATCGAGTTGGTGAAGGTACTTCTGGCAGATGATGAGCCCAGGATGAGGAGACTGGTGTCGGACTTCCTGAAGAGGGAAGGATACGCGCTAGTGGAAGCCGCAGACGGGCAACAGGCGCTTGACCTTTTCTTCAGCGAGAAGGGAATTGGCCTGGTCATACTGGACGTGATGATGCCGCGACTCGATGGCTGGGTGGTGTGCAGAGAAATTCGAAAGGCGTCCAGCGTGCCCGTGATCATGCTCACAGCCAGAAGTGAAGAGAGTGACCAGCTGTTCGGGTTGGATATCGGGGCTGACGAGTACATCACCAAGCCATTCAGCCCGATGATATTGGTGGCTCGGGTCAAGGCTATTCTCAGGAGGGCCGGCCCAGATGCGCGGCGCCCGAGGCAGTTCGGACGGCTTGAGATAGACAGCGCCAGGCATCTGGCGGACGTAGACGGAGAGAGAGTCTACCTGAGCCCGAAGGAGTACGAATTGCTTGTCTACTTCGCGGACAATGAAGGAATGGCTCTCTCCAGGGAGCAGATCCTGAACTCAGTTTGGGATTACGATTACTTCGGCGACATTAGGACAGTCGACACCCACGTCAAGAGACTTCGCGCGAAACTGGGCGATGCGGCAGAGTACATCCAGACTGTCCGGAGCGTCGGATACAGATTCGAGGCGCCCAAATGATCAAGTCGGTGAGAGGAAAGCTATTCGCGGGGATAGTCGGCCTTATCGCTCTGTTCGTCCTGTTGTCATGGGCGCTCAACTGGGGTCTGCTTGACAGGTACTATCGAAGCGCCAAGCGGGGTTCGTTGGTCAACGCGTATTCTAGGATACGTAGACTATATGAAGGGGATGCTGGGCCGCTTCTGCTGGAACTGGAGACCATGGAGCGGCGAGAAGGGTTTCACATCGTGGTAGTCGATCCCGGGCTTTCGATCAAGTACGATACCGTGCCCGACAGGCGCGCTCCCGGCGGGCCGATTTCCGACCGGCTCCCGCGCCCCGGCAGCGATCGATGGCTGACAGAGTTCATTGTCCGCACTGCGCAGGACATGGAAGGAGACTACGTTGTTCTTGAAGCCACTCCGGACGAGAGGCTGAAGACTGAGTTCATGAGCCTCGTCGGCCTCCTGTCGAACGGAGACTACCTCTTCCTGCGCACACCGGTGCCTGCTATTCAGGAGAGTGCGGCCACTGCCAACCGGTTCTTCCTCATCAGTGGGTCGTTGATGATCGCCGTCGGCATCGCATTTGCCTTCGTGTTTGCCGGATGGTTTACTCGACCCATTCTGGAGATGAAGGCCATCGCTGAGAGAATGGCAAGGCTCGACTTCAGCAGCAAGTACACGGGCAGCAGCCACGACGAGATAGGCGCATTGGGGCAAAGCATCAACCTAATGTCTGGCCAGCTTGAGCGCTCCATCGGAGAGCTTGTGACTGCCAATGAGAAGCTCCTGGAGGATATCGAAAGAGAGCGCAGGATCGATGATATGCGAAAAGAGTTCATCGCCAGCGTCTCCCACGAGCTCAAGACTCCTATTGCCATGATCCAGGGGTACGCCGAAGGGCTCAAGCTCAACGTGAATGAGGATGAGGAGAACAGGAATTTCTACTGCGATGTGATTACCGATGAAGCCGCCAGGATGAACAGGCTGGTTACCCAGTTGTTGAGCCTTGCCAGGATCGAGTCTGGGAATGCGATCCCGGAGATCATCTGCTTCGATATCGCGGAGATGGCCCGTAGGGTGCTCCGAAAGAGCCGTCTGGTGCTAGAGGAGCGGGGGATTGACGCATCGATCGAAGGCGAAGAGCACTCGCTGGTCAGCGCCGATTACGACATGATCGAGCAGGTACTCACCAACTACATTACGAACGCCGTAGACCACACTTCCGGCGACAACAAGCTCAGAGTGCGGATCGATAGCGGGGCCGACAAGGTAAGGGTGTCGGTGTTCAACAGTGGAGATCCGATACCTCCCGAGAGCATCGACTCCATATGGACCAGTTTCTACAAAACCGACAAGGCTCGCTCCAGAGAACCCGGCGGAACCG
>CAYZHL010000069.1:0-481 GCA_964478095.1 uncultured Clostridia bacterium
GGCCTCCCATCCACCGCTCCATGTTGCACGGCGCTTTGCCTGGCCGCCGGCATTCCGGCCCGCTGCCCAATCACTGGTCGCGCGCATGTAGTACCCCCGAAGCGAAGAGCATGTATACCTGGTCGGCCACGTCCGCAGCGTTCGCCCTCATGCCGCTCGCGAGCCATTGATACGCGACAGCATGAACCATCCCGAGGAGCGCGTACGTCAGCCTCACGGAGTCGAAACTGCCCGATACTACTCCCGCCGACACTCCCTCCTCGATTATGGACTGGGTCAAGTTGGTTAGGAACGCCGTGCCCTGCACAACGCGCGAGGCAAGCTCCGGCGAGAGCAATCCCAGCTGGCGCGAGAGCAACAACATGAACTCCCGCTCCCGCGCGTAGAAGTCGAAATGCGCCACTATCAAGGCCTTCAGCTTGCCGTACACATCAGGAGCAGCCTCAACCCCGGCCTCCAGCATGCGCGTAAGCTTGTCGGT
>CAYZHL010000069.1:491-6859 GCA_964478095.1 uncultured Clostridia bacterium
GGGTTCGGCGGTAAACTCACCTTCGCCAACATAGGCCTTCAGCTTGCCGCGCACGTCGGGCTCAGCCTCAACACCCGCCACGAGCATGCGCGTGAGCTTGTCGGTGCGGTCGTCCATCAACTCGGTCAAGAGCTCATTCTTGCTCTTGAAGTAAAGGTAAATGGTCCCCTTGGCGACTCCGGCAGCGTCAGCCACGGCATCCATCGTCGATGTGTGAAACCCACTCTCCGCGAACACGCGCTGGGCAGCCTCGAGTATTGCCTGCCTCTTGTCAGCAGGACCGATTTGGTGCATTCCGCCCACGGGGTGACCACCTCCCGGTCGGTTCTAGTATTGGATTTTCTCCCTTGGCAGCGCATTTCCTTCACGCAATCCGCGCACGCTTGTGTTGACAACCGCTTTCCCCGGAGATATCATATTGGTGCCAATGTAACTAATCGCCAGCATATCTGGCGGCGGAGGTGGATTCGATGTCGGTAGTCATGAGCAGTTGTAGTTTGCTCGAATATCGTCCCACCCACCTTTCGCTGGTTGCGGCATAGAAACCGTCTGACCCGGTTCTGAACGGACACACTGTGTGCCCAATGCGCACACGTGACGGACAGGCGGCCTATGAGCAGGACGTACGCGCCCGCGGAAGCGGACGCGTTTTTTGACGTCGCGATCGGGCGACCGCGGGTGGAGACGAGACGAACTGACATCTCCGCCGCGGTCTTTTCCATGTACAAAGCAGCAGGAGGATTGATCGGCTTTGGACCCGTGCCAGTCAGAAGGTATCGTGATACAAGCATCATCAGGGCTATTCCAGGTAGAGACGGCCCACGGCGTGATCGAATGCATGGCCCGGGCAGGTGCGGATCCGGGCGCCATTGTGCCCGGTGATCGCGTGCTCATATCGCAGCAGCCGGCCGGCAGGGGAGTCATCGAGTCGATGATGCCCAGGGCGACGCGGTTTTCGCGCAAGGTAGCCGGTCGCCGACAGGATGAACAGGTAATCGCTGCGAACCTGGATCAAGTGGTCATTGTTCTAGCGGCCGCCGAGCCCGCCTTCAAAGAGACTACGCTGGACAGGTATCTTGCCGCAGCGGAGCACTGTGGGCTGAATGCGGTCGTCTGCGTAAACAAGATCGATCTGGCTCCCACCGCGGATGCGGATGCCGCCCGCGAGCTGGCTGGACGCACGGACGTCTACGCCCGAATTGGGTACCCGGTGATAATGACGTCGGTTGTGACAGGCACCGGGGTAAACAATCTCAGGCAGGCGCTTGAGGGCCGCGTGTCGGCATTGGTCGGGCCATCCGGAGTGGGCAAATCCTCACTCATATGCGCAGTGTCGCCCGGGATCAGCCTGGACACACGTGAGATCAGCGAGAGCACAGGCAAGGGGCGCCACACAACCACGTGCTCGCGCCTGATCAAGTTGGGCAACGGAGGCTATGTAGCCGACACCCCGGGAATGCGCGAATTCGGCTTCCACCAGGTATCCCGGGACGAGTTGGCGTGGTGCTTCAGAGAATTCCGCCCACACGCCCAGTCGTGCAGGTTCGCCGACTGCAGGCATGTCGCCGAGCCAGGCTGCGGCGTACGTAAGGCCGTAGAGCAAGGCCTGGTGCCCAGGGGCAGGTATGAGCATTACGTCCGCCTGATGGAAGGAGGAGTCAGCCAGAGCAACCGCCTAGTCATATGTTAACAAGAGCGACGCCGGCCCGAGCCCAGAGAATGTAGAGATCACAATCACTTGCAGGAGCTTTCGGGCGAAAGCCGGACGGCACAGCAATCGTGTCGCCTTGCCGGACCTGGTAGGTATGGTCATAGTCGCCGGGCGGCGAGCAGACGCTCTGAATTGCCGCGCCCTGCGCGGGCCGGAGCCGGAAATGAAGCACCCCTTCGTGGGCTGGATGTTCGCCGTCCAGACAGTCGTCATCTTGACACAGGGCGGCATCACACCCGGCGCCCGCGGGGATCAGAGCCTCGCCGACAATCAGGCGCCGCGATTCGCCGCACTCGCACCGGGCGCGGCGCTCCACGCCGACAATCCGGCGAACCTGCCTCGACGGCCCCGCGTCGCTCTGGCCGATCACCCGGGGCCCGTGCGGCGACACGATCGTCGCCCCGGGCCCCGGCGGTCGCGCCGAGCCCACGGCTGCATCATCGCCGATGAGCTCGGCGCGGATGAAGGCCAGTTCGGCCCAGGCCGACACTCCCTTCACGTGCAGCGTCGTAAATGGCCTTGCACATATCGCCCACGGCAGCCCACAGAACACGTCGCGCCGACCCTCAACAACATGCCGTGTCGCCTGCCCGTCGGCATCTTCCCACTCTGCTTCCACAGAGCCGCACATCACCACGGCCACCGTGTCAAGAGGCCCGAAATCAAAGCCTCTCCTCTCGCCACGTTCGAGGCTGACGAAACCGAGGTACAGATGGAACAACCCCAGGCCCGGGCTGGCCGGGCTAACTACCTCGCGGATCCGCGTTGTGCTGCATGGCTTTTCGGGCATTCTCACGAGCAGCGGCATCACATTTCACCCCGTATATGCTGCGGTAGACTGGCTATCCGTATTCTCCTCCCGGGGTCAGCGGCCGCGCCTGGAGCATACGTCATTCACGGCTGCAAGCGCGCGCCTGACTCCATCGGAGTCCACATGCCTATTGAGCACCGCCCTTATGCCATAGGGCGGCCTTGTGGTCACGCGCACTCCCTCCTGAGCAAGCTCCGAAGCGAACTGAGACGCGCTCATGCCAAGGGCCGAAACGTCAAACATGACGATATTGGTCTGAACAGTCGATAGGTCTATTGCGATCCCCGGGATCTGCGCGAGACCCGCTGCAAGAGAGCGCGCGTTCGCGTGGTCATCGACGAGCCTGTCCACCATCTTCTCCATGGCAACAACGCCCGCGGCAGCCAGCACCCCTGCCTGACGCATCCCGCCGCCCACCATCTTGCGGTTCTTGCGCGCAGCCTTGATGAAATCGGCGCTGCCGCAGAGCATGGATCCGACTGGCGCGCACAGTCCTTTGGACAGACAAAACATCACAGAGTCAGCATGCTTTGCGATCTCCGACGCTTCGACCCCCAGGGCCAGGCTGGCGTTGAATATCCGGGCGCCATCCAGGTGCACGCCCAATCCGTGTTCATCTGCAACTCGGCGGAGCGCCGCCATGGTGCGAATGGGCGTCACTGTGCCTCCGCCCCTGTTGTGCGTATTCTCAATGGCGAGGCATGCTGCAGGAGCATAATGTATGTTCTCTTCCCTGATGGCAGCCTCGACGTCTGTCGGGTCAAGCACGCCGTCTGTGCCAGGCACCAGGCGAGGAACCACGCCGGCCACCGCAGAAAGCCCCCCTACCTCGTAGTAGTAGATGTGGCATTCCGATTCCAGCAGTATCTCATCGCCGCGCCTGCAGTGGGTCATCACAGCCACCAGGTTACCCATGGTCCCGCTAGGCACGAACATGGCCGCCTCCTTGCCCACTTTCACGGCAGCCAACTCCTCGAGCCGCCTTACGGTCGGATCCTCGCCGTACACGTCGTCGCCCACCTCGGCGCGGCGCATGGCTTCGCGCATCTCGTCAGTGGGAAGAGTCAGCGTATCGCTTCGCATCTCGATGAAATCCATATACAGCACCGCCTTCAGTCGTCATGAGCAGTCCGACTCGCCGATTGCGCCAAGTACTGAGTGATACGCGAAACATGGTGCGTATTCCTGCAGCTCGATACTAGCCCGATATGGTGCGCGGACGCCCTGCAAGATGCGAGCGAGGACGGCCGCGGGACGTGCGCAACGCCCTGCGCAAAGGCATGCGCAGGTTATGGCGACAGTTGACTCCAAAGTGTATAATAGGTTTGGTGTGCCTAGGCCATTCTACTGCCTCATCCTGGGTGCATATCAGCGCGGCATGTAGTTCGCACAGGCCTGTTCGAGCGATTAAGCGAGGTGAGTTTTCTTGGGCGACAACGACAAGCTCCGCGATTTGGATGCCCGAAAAGGCAAGGTGCTCGACGGGGGCGGCCCCAAGAGCATCGAAAAACAGCACGCGGCGGGTAAGCTGACCGCCAGGGAGCGCATCGAACGTCTACTGGATCCGGGAAGCTTTGCCGAACTCGACATGTTCGTCGAACACAGGTGCCATGATCTCGGCATGGACAAGCGGGAACTTCCGGGCGAGGGGGTCGTCGCCGGCTACGGCGCCATAGACGGCCGCAAGGTTTTCATCTTTGCTCAGGACTTCACGGTCATGGGCGGCTCACTCGGTGAAATGCATGCCCGAAAGATCTGCAAAGTCATGGACCTGGCAGCGAAGGTCGGAGCGCCGCTCATCGGTATCAACGATTCAGGCGGAGCACGCATTCAGGAGGGCGTTGATGCGCTCTCAGGCTACGGTCAGATCTTCTACAGAAACACTATCTCATCTGGCGTAATCCCACAGATCTCCGTGATCATGGGGCCTTGCGCCGGCGGCGCGGTTTACTCGCCTGCGCTGACCGACTTCGTATTCATGGTGCAGGGCGCCAACATGTTCATCACCGGGCCGCAGGTAATCAAGGCCGTCACAGGCGAGGATGTGTCCGCCGATGAGCTGGGCGGAGCCGCGACGCACAACCGCACCAGCGGTGTCGCGCACTTCATGTACGATGCTGAAGACGACTGCTTCATGGCCATTCGCAAGCTCCTGTCGTACTTGCCCAGCAACAATCTGGAGGACCCTCCGGTGTCCGCCTGCTCCGAGGTTGACCTTGGCGCAAATCCCCAGATGCGCGAGATTGTGCCGCCCGAATCGAATAGGGCCTACGACATGCGCGACGTGATCACAGGTTTCGTCGATGATGCAGACTTCTTCGAAGTACATCAACATTACGCCATGAACATAATCGTAGGTTTTGCCCGCCTAGGCGGACGGCCGATCGGGATCATAGCCAACCAGCCCCGTGCGGCAGCCGGCTGCCTCGACATAAACGCGTCCGACAAGGCCGCTCGTTTTATCAGGTTCTGCGACGCGTTCAATGTTCCCGTCGTCAACCTCGTGGACGTGCCCGGCTTTCTACCCGGCGTCAACCAGGAAACGGGCGGCATAATCCGGCACGGCGCCAAGATGCTGTATGCCTACTCTGAGGCCACCGTGCCCAAGATAACCCTGATCGTCCGCAAAGCGTATGGCGGGGCGTATCTGGCCATGTGCAGTCGAGACCTGGGCGCTGACGCTGTGTTCGCGTGGCCGGGAGCTGAGATCGCGGTCATGGGACCCGACGGCGCGGCCAACATCATCTTCCGCCGCGAAATCGATGCCGCCGGTAACCCGGATGAAGCGCGCAAGGAGAAGATCGAGGAGTACCGCTCCAAGTTCGCCAATCCGTTCGTCGCTGCGGCACGCGGGTTCGTCGACGACGTGATCGATCCGGCAGAAACGCGTGCTAAGCTTGTTGGCGCACTCGACATGTTGTCGACCAAACGGGAGTCGCGTCCTCCCAAGAAACATGGAAACATCCCGGTGTGATGGGAGGCGTGTGCAATGACCATAGGTGAGGATCTCGTGTTAGGCCTGCAGACGTTGGCCCTGGGCATGGTAGTAACATTCGTCGGCCTGCTCATACTGCAGGGCGTGATGATGCTGATGGCGAGGTTCAGCAAGGCCAATGGCGCCAACGGCGCCAATGGCAAGCCATCAGCTTCTCCGGTTGCATCGGACACGGCTCACAACAGGAATGCCTCTCCCGCGATGGCCGTAAAGCCGGCAGCCCAGGCGGAGCGTCCAGGCCTTGCCGACGAGGAGATGGCGGCGATCTCGGCGGTGATGGCCGTGCTGACGGCCGAGAGCGGCGCGCCGGCGCAGATAAGGTCAGTACGATCAATGGGCCCTGTGCCTGCTGCAGCGCCGAACATCTGGGGGCTCGCGGGCCGACAGGATATCATGGCGGCTCGCCGCCGAAGGGCGTAGCAAGCCGCTTAGCATAGCAATCAGTTCAATCCTATTTGGAGGAGGACTGCTAAGTGAGAAAGTTTCGCGTTCAGGTAAATGGGAACATGTACGAAGTAGAAGTAGAAGAGATCGGCGGAGCGCCCGCCGCCCTCCATCACGCTCCGGTTGCCCGCGCCGCTTCGCCGACTCCCCCCGCGCCGCAGGCGGCCCCGGCCCCTGCTCCGAAAGCCGCCCCCGCGCCCGTCGCGCCCAGCGGCAATGGCAGCGGAGTCGCCGCTCCGATGCCCGGAACGATCACCGATGTTCGGGTCAAGGTGGGCGACCGCGTCGAGCCAAGGACAGTTGTGATGATGCTCGAGGCCATGAAGATGGAGAACGAAATCTTCGCCGGACGCGCAGGAGTGGTCAGCCAGATCGCGGTAGATAAGGGAGCCTCGGTCAATACCGGA
>CAYZHL010000069.1:6908-10814 GCA_964478095.1 uncultured Clostridia bacterium
TCCGTCGATCCGGCATAAAGGAGGCTATCACCTGTGCAAGAAGCCTTAATTGAGCTACTGCAAAGCACGGGTTTCGCTGCCATCACATGGCGGGAACTCGTAATGATCGGTGTTTCCGGAATACTGATGTACCTGGCCATTGTGCGCAAGTTCGAGCCCCTGCTGCTTCTGCCCATCTCATTCGGAATGTTGCTTGCGAACCTGCCGCTCGCAGGTCTTATGGACGGCCCGAGGGACGGGATAGTCGGAGGTCTTCTCTACTACCTGTACCAAGGAGTCAAGTTGGGAATCTACCCGCCCCTGATATTCCTGGGCGTGGGGGCCATGACCGATTTCGGGCCCCTCATCGCGAACCCGTCCACGATACTGCTCGGCGCCGCTGCCCAGCTTGGCATATTCATCACGTTCCTCGGCGCTCTTCTGCTCGGCTATACACCGGCGCAGGCGGGCTCCATAGGGATCATTGGCGGGGCAGACGGCCCTACCGCGATATACGTCACGACCCGGCTCGCGCCCGAGCTGCTTGGCCCCATCGCCATCGCAGCTTACTCATATATGGCGCTGGTACCGATTATTCAGCCCCCGATAATGCGGGCGCTCACCCGCAAGGCCGACCGGCAGATCGTCATGGACCAGCTGAGGCCCGTATCGAAGACAGAGAGAGTGCTGTTCCCGATCATCGTCACCGTCGTCGTGGGTCTGATGCTGCCCTCCGCTGTAGCGCTAGTCGGGATGCTGATGATGGGCAATCTCCTGCGCGAGTCGGGAGTGGTGGATCGTCTGTCGAAGACCGCCCAGAACGACCTGATCAACATAATCACTATCTTCCTTGGCACCACAGTGGGCGCGACGGCCAAGGCCTCGACGTTCCTTACGTGGCAGACTATTGGGATAATTGTGCTCGGCCTGATAGCGTTCTCAGGCGGCACTGCCGGCGGCGTGCTTCTCGGAAACCTCATGTGTTGGCTGTCCGGGCGCAAGGTCAACCCGTTGATCGGCTCGGCGGGGGTGTCGGCAGTGCCGATGGCAGCCCGCGTCGTGCAGGTAGTGGCGCAGGAAGAGAAGCCCGGCAACTTCCTGCTCATGCACGCCATGGGGCCGAACGTTGCAGGCGTCATAGGCTCCGCAATCGTTGCCGGCGTGCTCCTGTCGCGCTTCGGATAGGGCTGGGCCGCGATACATGGCCCACATACGGGCGCACGCATTCGGAGTATTGCAGAACACCCCCGGCGCTGCCCATCGTGGCAAGGCCGAGGGTGTTTTCTCTATTCGCCGGCCCAAGCAGGCGCTAGATCGTCGGCCCCCCGAAGGCGATGCCGACCCCAATGAACGGCATGCCCATCGCCTTGAGCGGGCCCTTGTCGATTGGATTCTTGAAGTTCGTCCCGTCTATCCAGCCTACGGGGGCATAGAAGTAGGCGTACCCTCCCGTTATCCGGACGTCCGCAAACACAGATACCGGGAACGTAATCGACGCCTGAGGCTGAACCACTAGATACGGACGCCAAAGCGAAGCGGTGTTGCCTGTACCGCCCAACAGCTCATCGAAATCGTCAATGGATCCACGCCTCGTCGTAAGCGTAGCGGTCCCTGCGCCCAAAACAGCGCCAAGCCCCAGGCTGGCCTTGTCGGAGCTCCAGGCATTGTACTGAACCAGAATGCCTCCGTAGCCGATGTCGAGGGTGGCCGTTTTGGGATCATCGTCGTCAGTTGCAGGCGACTTGGCAGATCCGCCCATGCCCACTCCACCGATGGACCACTTGCCGTCGCCGATCTCGCCGAGGCCGTACCCGCCCCATGCCAACATGCCTGTCGGCATCTGGCCAAATCCGGCCTCTGCGAGCTTCTCGTTGAGATCGTCAAGCCTAAGGAAGAGGTATCCGACGGAGTTCCCTCCTCCGCCTGACTGCGCAGAGCAGACTCCTCCGAGCACCGTCACGGCCACGACGGTCGCCACAGCCAACATGCAAAGTCGCCTTGACCTCATTTACGATCGCACTCCTCTATTGTTCGCGTTCACACAGCTCAACCAGGACCCCGCCTGTGCTCTTGGGATGAAGGAAGGCGATGCGCGCTCCTCCGGCTCCGTACCGAGGTTTCTCATCGATGAGGCGCACTCCCTTCTGCCTCATCTGCTCGAGCGCTTCCTCGATGTCGTCTACTCTGAAGGCGATGTGCTGTATGCCTTCACCGCGCTTTTCGATGAACTTGGCAATGGGGCCTTCCGGATCTGTCGATTCCAGAAGCTCAATCTCGGTGTCGCCCACGGGCATGAACGCCACTCGCACCTTCTGCTCCTCTACGACCTCGGTGCCGTGCAGTTTGAGCCCGAGGACGTCGGTATATGTCTTCAGCGCTTCCTCGAGGTTGGATACCGCCACCCCGATATGGTCGACCTTACGGACCACAGCTATCCCCTCCTCTAGTGACCAGATACTAGTTTACGATCAGTTCGCGCAGGTTCCGGCCGGCGGCGTACGGGTCCATCTCCCTTCGAGCCACCTTCCAGGCCAACCCTTCGGCTGCCTCGAGCGTGCACGGGTCATCGGCCAGCCCTCGCCAGATCAGATCCGACGCGATCTGCATGGTCTCCGACTTGGCGCGCCTGAACCGCCGCTCAACCAGCGCACCGTCTTGGGCAAGGCGGCCCATGTGCGCGTCGCACGTGTCGCACACTTCCGCAACGCCTTCCGCTGACTCCGCCATGGTCTGCAGTATGGGCGGACGCCACGGAGCGACTTCAGCGGCGTCAACCGACCCCGTCGCCGCGTCCGTTGGGCCATGATGCCCTAGGTAAGCCCGGCCACGCCCCAACCCGTTTCCCGCCAAGTCGAGCGCCATGCGTATCTCGGCAACCACTCTCTCAACGCCGGGCCGGTCCTTCTTGTTCACCACGAATATGTCGCCGATCTCCATGACGCCGGCCTTGATCACCTGGATGTCGTCGCCGAGCCCGGGCACCTGCACAAGAGCCACCGTATCGGCAAGTGACGCGATCTCCACCTCCGACTGGCCCACTCCCACGGTCTCGATGAGCACGTAGTCGTAGCCCGTGGCGTCGAGCACGTCCACCACGCCCGATGTGGCTCGCGCCACGCCTCCCAGATGCCCGCGCGTGCCCATGCTCCTGATGAACACACCGTCATCCAACGAGTGGCGTTGCATGCGCAGCCTGTCGCCCAGGAGCGCGCCGCCTGTGAAGGGACTGCTGGGGTCCACTGCCACGATCCCGACCGTCTTTCCTCGCCCACGGTATTCTGCCGCAATCTTGTCAACAAGCGTGCTCTTGCCCGATCCGGGAGGACCGGTGATGCCGATCACGTGGGCCCGGCCCGTGTGGGGGTATATCGCGGCGTACGCGGCCTCAAACCCAAGCCGACGGTCCTCTACGATCGATATGAGCCGGGACACCGCGCGGATGTCGCGTGCCAGCGCCCGGCTCACGATCTCCTGCCAATCCATTCCGATGCCTACCTCTTGATGTTCTCGCGTATGAACTTCACCGTGTCGGCGGTCGAGGCCCCGGGAGTGAAAACCTCGGCGATGCCGCACTCCTTGAGGCCGGGGATATCCTCGTCGGGTATGATGCCGCCGCCTACCACCAGCACGTCATCTACTCCCCGCTCGCGCAGAAGCTGCATCACTCTGGGGAACAGGTAGTTATGGGCCCCAGAGAGAATGGACATGGCCACGACATCCACGTCTTCCTGAATGGCGGCCGCCACAATCTGCTCCGGCGTCTGACGAAGCCCCGTATATATCACTTCCATACCAGCGTCGCGCAGGGCGCGCGCGACCACCTTCGCGCCCCGGTCATGCCCGTCAAGGCCGGGCTTGGCGACGAGGACTCTGATCTTCCTTCCCTCATCCATCGTGTCGCTTTCCCCCTTCCTAGTAGGCCACCGT